>NZ_JAKDJE010000084.1 GCF_030454045.1 Psychrobacter sp.
TAGACAGTATATAGCTTTAGAGCCTACGCCAGCATGAATAATGTCCATTACACCAGCAGATGTAATAAAAATAAAAAGCCCCAGCATGTCGCTGGGGCTTTTTATTGATGACAGTTTGTTATTTAACCGATTATGACGTTAGCGGGTAAATAACGATAGAGTTTATTTATCACTATTTTTGTCATTCAGCTCACTCTGCTCGGCTTCTTTCTCAACTGCGATAGAAGCGTCAGTGTCAGTTTTGGCAGTCGAATGAGTAGCACTGTCTTGACCAGAGTCAGGAAGACGATTGGGATCAAGCGCTCCTTTTTTGTTTTTAGGCGCGTTACCATTACCGTTGGTATTACTATTACTAGGCGCTTTTGTTTTCGAGGTCGCGGTCGAGTTTGCTGACATCACACCTGTGTTTGCTGTGTTGGTAGCCTCTGTTTTTGGTGCTGCTGCCTTATCATCGGCCGCGACTGTCGCAGTATTGGACTTATCTATAGCGCTGTTCGCATTAGGGGCACTGGCGACGCTTTGCTCAGTATTTTGAGCCGTATTAGTTAGCGTTTCTGGCGCTAGTTTTTGTAGGTTATCGCCGCCCAGCTCTTTTTCTTTACGCTTTTCAGGCGCCTTTGAGCTGGACTCAAAATTGGCATCGGCGACCATACGCGCTTGTTCCTGCTTCGGTGTTACGTCCACTGGTTTTGGCTGTACTTCATCATCCACAACTAAGGAGATAAGCTTGCGATCACGCGGCACCGTACCGTCGAACTTATCAGTAATGACATGCAGCTTGCCTTCTTTGTCTATGGTATATAGCGGCACAAACTGCTTGTTATCCGCTTTATACTGCTCAAAGCTATAGCTGTCAGTGATGTTGGTGATTTTGATGCGCGCTTTTTTGGACAGCATACTAGCAAGCTTGGTATACGTCACATCTTTGCCAAATAGCCACTGTGAATGGAAGTTTGACTGTTTATCGTCGCGCTCACTTTTGACTTTTTCATCACTGAACTTGAGACGATATAGTTTACGCTCGCCAAATTCATGACGATAATGAATCTCAGACAAGGTATTCATCTCTTTGTCCATACTCATGGCAAACAAACGCCCAATACCGATCAGATCAAGATGGTGATCAGCGTGATCAGAAATAGGGTTGCCAAAATAAGTACGCAACCCACTCATGCGTGCGCGCGCGATATTGGTGTAGTTATTATGCGCGACGATGACATCGAAGCCTTGCTCCTTAAGAGAGGTGGCGATAAGTAGGGCAATCGGGTTTGAGCCGACGATAAGAATACCGTTGGTCTCAGGCTCACGTACGCCCAGCAAGTTGCCGACCATCTTTGCGCCCAGACCCTGAATCATCACCGTACCGATGATAACCATAAAGACCAATGGCACCAGCAGCTCGACACCTTGAATATCATACTCTTGCAAACGAATCGCAAACAGGGAGGAGATAGCAGCAGCGACGATACCGCGAGGGCCAATCCAGCTGATCATCAGCTTTTCGTTGGTTTTGAGGTTAGAGCCGATAGAGGACGCCCAGACTGACAGTGGACGCGCCACAAACATAACGATGGCAAGTAGCACCAGACCTGCAAATCCTACGCTCAATAAACTTGCCAGCTCCACACGAGCGGCCAAAATAATAAAGAGGACGGAGATCAGCAGAACGGTTAAAGACTCATTGAACTCCAAAATCGTCTCGCGTGGGAATTTTGGCCAGTTTGCCAAAGCCACACCCAAGACTGTGACAGTCAATAGCCCTGACTCGTGCTCTAAATGGTTTGAGACTGAAAATAGTACCAGCACAAATGCCAAGGTAAAAACATTGCGCAAAAACTCAGGCACCATATGACGACGCATGAGGAACGCCAGTAACCAAGCGCCTGCCATACCAAGGACGGTTGCCAATACGACAATTTTGGCAAATAGTAAGATACTACTGGCTTCACCGCCTGAGATGATATATTCATAGACCAATACCACGGCAATTGCGCCGATTGGATCAATGATAATACCTTCCCATTTAAGGATATTAGAGATGGTTTTATTGGGGCGCACGCTACGCAGCAGCGGCATAATGACCGTCGGACCGGTCACGCAGACCAGCGCACCAAACAGCAACGCAATCAATGGGTCGACATCAAATAATAAATAAGTCGATAGCGCCACGATAGCGATAGTGATGAGTACACCAACCGAGACCAGCATTTGCACGACAGTACCATGCTGCTTGATCTCATCAAACTCTAGCGTTAGCGAGCCCTCAAATAGAATAATTGCCACGCCCAAAGAGATAAAGGGGAACATCAGCTCACCTAATACCAAATCAGGGTCAAACACTCCTAGGACTGGTCCTATGATAATGCCAATGAGCAATAAAAATAAAATGGACGGTTGCTTCAAATACCAAGCCAGCCATTGGGCGGCAATGCCAATCCCAACCACGCCGGATAGCAATAGGGCGGTATCCATAAATTAATCCTTTTGTAATCTTGTCATATTTTATATCTATCCATAGCTGCTATAAGATAGTCGCTACCGTTCGTTTATGATCAATTGTTATCATTACTGATTGTATCTGGGTCATCACACTGATAGCCATCATGAATCGCAACATGAGCTTGAGATGATATATACACTATAAAGTAGCAAGGGCAAAAGCATTCTTAGACAAATAACAGTGATCTAAAAGTGCAAAAGATGGAAAACAGGGATGATGATAGCTATTTTGATAAACGGATGGTCGATAGTATTTTTAATAATAAGCTTTTGTTTGTTTCATGATTTATTTTGCTTGCTATCATAACATGGTTTTATTCATATATAGGTATACAGCGCTTGCCACGATATTATGGTGTATTTACAAAATTGCGCAAAGTGAGTATGAAATAACCGCCCCTTGAGTTATCCTGCATGATGGAGATGATGACAAGAAAACGCTTCACTTATCATACAGTAGCCGCGTTTGTCATGCACGCCTGCGAACAGGACCAAAATACGAGATTAACTAAAGACCTTATAGTGTTGCCAAAGGCGCGTTTACCAGTGCCATCATCCCCATATTGGTGAGATAAGTATGAAAACCAGTCAATATCTTGATTACTATAGCAGCCCAACTATCAGACATGTGTGAAATCGATGCTTATTACAAATGCCATCGTGTAATATAAGTACCAATCTATAAGCAAACTATAAGCAAACTATAAGCAGACTATAAGCAAATATACAAACGCTGAGTGGTGTTGATGATGGCTATATAGAGACAATTAGATATTACCGATCCGTGCCATCATCGCACCATCAACAATAATAATGACCACTAATATGGAGGACAATATGCCTATCAATATGTTTAAAGCAAGTGCTACTGTCGATATGCGACACTGGCTACAGCGTAGTGCGCTGGCACTCGCTGTGAGTACGGCGATGGTGGCTAGTATTAACGTCACCACAATGAGCAATGCACATGCGGCTGTAACCACGGCTGATTTCTCTGGCCTAGTTCAACAAGTCACGCCAGCAGTGGCCCGTGTCAACGTCACCAAGACAGTCAGTGAGGCCGAGCTTGCGAAAGCGCAAACGGCTGAGGTATTAAGGCAGTTCTTTGGCGATCGGGTGCGCATTCCTGATCGAGCAGTGACGCCAGCGATTGAGCATGCTTATGGCACAGGGTTTTTTATTACCTCTAATGGCTATATGCTGACAAACCATCACGTCATTGAGGGCGCTGACAAAATCACCGTCACACTTAATGACAGAACCGAGCTTGATGCAACCTTGATTGGTAGCGACGAGCGCTCAGATGTGGCGGTACTAAAAGTTGAAGGCAATCAGTTCCCCGCGCTACCGATTGGCGACTCAAACAGCTTAAAAGTTGGGGAGCCCGTACTAGCCATTGGTTCGCCCTTTGGTTTTGATTACTCAGCCTCCGCGGGTATTGTCAGTGCCAAATCACGCAGCTTCTCACGTGAGACCAGTGTGCCATTTATTCAAACCGATGTGGCGCTCAACCCTGGCAACTCAGGTGGCCCCTTATTCAATCAGCGCGGTGAGGTGATTGGTATCAACTCGCGTATTTTTAGCGGTACTGGTGGTTACATGGGGCTATCATTCTCTATCCCAATCGACGCTGCTATGGATATTTATGAGCAATTAAAGACCAGTGGTGAAGTCGCTCGCGCATATTTGGGTATCTATCCCCAAGATATTGACCGTAATCTGGCCGAAGCTTATAAATTGGATAAACCACAAGGCGCTTTGCTGACCCGCGTGTCACCAGACTCACCTGCCCAAAAAGCTGGTCTAAAACCTGGCGATATTATCTTGCAGTATAATGATGTGCAAATCATGCGAGCATCTGATTTACTCAACCTGCTCAATAGAGCCAAGCCAAGCGATACCTTCCGTGCCCAGATTCAGCGCGATGGTAAGCAAAGAACCATCACAGGTAAGCTTGCTTATGCACCAGATGATGTCAGAGCCCAAAGTGGTGATCAACAAAGTGATGATGTCCAACTGGGCCTACGTTTGCGCGATTTGACCAAAGATGAACAAGCAGAGATTGCTACAGACAATAAAACGGGGGTGTTGGTCACGACGGTTGATCCGACAGGATTGGCCGCGCGCTCGGGGATCTTAGCGGGTGATGTCATTACCAATTTTCACCAAAAGCCTATTAAGAAGGTAACGGATTTTTCTGGCGCCATCTCATCCCTACCCAAAAAAGGCGTGGTCACGATAGAAGTTATTCGACAAGGCATCCCTGCTATTATTGGTCTGCGTATTGAGTAAATAGCTTTATCAGAGTATTACTGATATCGTCAAGGCAGGACATGTCAATAATTGTACTTGTCTACTATAGAGGCCGACCTCTATAATGTTTGATTTTTTATGACACGATTGAGGATATTTGCTCAATCACAGATCACTCTGTGGGTGATTTGCTGATGGCCTAATATATTCCATATATAGTATGAGTCGCTAGATAAACTCATGCTTTCACGTAACTGCTAGGTAACTATGACTGACCCCGCTCTTTATACGATTATTGTCACTGTAGCAGCAACACTGCTCGCGTATATCGCACTGTGGTCAGGATTACAAACGTTCAATACCGATCCTACCAATCGTTTTATGCGTATCTGGCTCAAGCTGGCATTATATTATGCGGCTTATACGATGCCTATTTGGGCGGTACTATTGCTGCTTGGTTGGTCAAGTGATGTGACCCCAGTGTTAGCAGAGCTATCAGGCGTTATGGTATTCATAACGATACTGCTTATGGGGCTATATTTTTATACGGTGATTGTGCAGCCCAACCGGTTACGATTGGAGCATCATGCCATTGACTTGGGATTATCTACCCCGCTCAAAGTAGCAGTGCTGGCAGATTTGCGTATCGGGATATATAGCGGCAAACCGCGTCACATTCGAAAACTTGTGGCGGCTATCAATGCACTATCAGCAGATGCAGTGCTGATTACGGGTGACTGGCTGTACTATCCAAGTGCAGATTTGGTTGGGCAGCTTATGCTGTTTAAAGGTGTCAACAAGCCTATTTATACTGTGATGAGTCGCTCAGATTTGCGTTATCAATCAATGAATACCACAAAGCAAGGTCAGCCATTATTGGAGGATACGTTAGCAAGTACCTTTGATATTCTCGATATCCGCTATATCGGTCAACAATGCACCTCGCTACCAATCAAATGTAATGGCGCTATCAGCACTCAATCAGTAGCGTGTCAGGTAAATACAAATAATCAGATTGAACCTATCGCTCAACAAGCGGGCGACAAAGACGACTCAATCGTCGCCATACTGTGCGGCTGGCAAGACACTCCGCAAGCCACCATAGAAGCTGAGAATACCAATAAGACTGATAAAGTAGTGCTCGGTAATGACATTGCCAATGCAACGAATCCTGTTATTATTTTGGCCTCGCGATTTGATAGTGTGAGCAATCTGCCAAAATCATTACAGCCAAGACCTTTATTAATTGCCGGTGCTGCAAAAGACATTCAAAAAAATATTTGGCTGGCACAAAAGCAAAAAAATATTGAGCGTAGCAATCAGCACTCTCCCTTACTGAGTAAAAGCCGTATGGGTAAGCAGCGCGGTTTATATCAGCATGCCAACGCGCAGATATTTATCAGTAGCGGAATCGGGACTAGGGGATTGCCTTTTCGGCTTTATCGCCCGACTATCGATGTGTTGACCATTCGTTAACATTAATCAAAAGACTTATCAGTGCTGATTCATTACGCTAAACTAGCTATTAAGTTCAGCGTTTATTTATTGATAAAGCTCTGAGCTTATATTTATGGTTTTTGGTAATACAAAAGCCTCTTTTTGACCTTTGATTTATGATTGCAGCATCAATTGATTGATAGCGGTCAAATCAAAATATGCTACACTAGCAGGCGTTTTTATGATTATATTTTATGGCGCAACAGGTATTTGCGGTCACTGGCATCGATAATGCCAATACTCACTTTAATACGCAGTAATTTATAATGTAAACGTTATGATAATAAATAAAATTTCAGCATTAACATCAAGCAAGAGTTGGCCATTAGCGTTTATCAACGTATATAAATTTTTGGCACTTGCAAACGACCTATCATGTGACAGCTTTGATAAAAGCTAGGATAATACAGTAAGGCACGGTTATGAGCACAGCATACGACGAGATCAAAACCCGATTACAAGGCTCA
Source organism: Psychrobacter sp. (assembly GCF_030454045.1). Taxonomy (GTDB): domain Bacteria; phylum Pseudomonadota; class Gammaproteobacteria; order Pseudomonadales; family Moraxellaceae; genus Psychrobacter. Next base: position 6,717 of record NZ_JAKDJE010000084.1, read on the forward strand.
ATGGTAGCCTTGGTAACGCCCATGCACCCTGACGGTACAGTTGATTATAAACGTCTGGCTGACCTCATAGACTGGCAGATCGAGCAGGGCACGCATTGCCTCGTTGCTGTCGGCACCACTGGCGAGTCGGCAACCCTATCGATGCAAGAGCATAGCGATGTCATTCGCTATTTTGTCCAGCATGTTAAAGGTCGCGTACCAGTCATCGCAGGTACTGGTGCGAACAACACCATGGAAGCGATTAAACTGACTCAAGACGCAGCAGATGCTGGTGCAGACTGTGCGTTGTTGGTTGCTCCTTATTATAATAAGCCGCCACAAGAAGGCTTATATCAACATTACCAAGCCATTGCTAAAGCCGTCAATATTCCTCAGATGCTCTATAATGTACCGGGTCGCACGGTCGTCGATATTGCCCAAGACACGGTCGAACGTCTTGCTGATATCGACAATATCGTTGCTATCAAAGATGCGACAGGCTCTGTTGGTCGCGGTGAGCAATTGATTAAAGCTGTTGGTGACAGAATGGTCGTATTGTCTGGTGATGATGGCACAGCGCTTGATCTACTAAAAGTAGGTGGTAAAGGCAATATCTCAGTGACTGCCAACGTGGCGCCAAAAGCCATGAGCGAGACTTTCGCTGCTGGCTTGCGTGGTGATTTTGAAACGGCTAGTCAGATTCATGACGTAGTCAAACATCTACATCGTGACTTATTCATCGAGTCAAGTCCTATTCCAGCTAAGTATGCGCTACATAAAATGGGCATGATCGATAAAGGGATACGCTTACCACTCGTTTGGTTGGCAGAGCAACATCATGCGACTATTGATGAAGCGTTGGTTCGAGCAAACATATTATAACCTGATCTTCAGCGATTTAAGACTTGTTGCTCGACGATTAATATTCAAGTGAGCAACAAATCAACTTACCATGATGAGTCAATCGCCTAAATGAGCAATAACTGCTAACTCAGAGAGACAACATGATGACAATATCATCAAAAACAGTATCATCAAAAACCGTATCATCAAAAACGACAAAACTACTTCCTGCAATGCTGACTTTGGTTTTGGGTAGTACGTTGGTATTGAGCGGCTGCCAAGCGACCAAGAGCTTGCTTGGAAAGCGCGATAATGGCAGCTTAGACTATCAACAAAGCAAAAAGCTTGCACCGATAGAGCTGCCGGCTGCTCAAGAAACAGCGCCTTTCGTGCCTTTGTACCCAACACCGAATGTGGGTGCGAACACGCTCAAACTACAGAATGAGTCAGGCAATCAGTATCAGCTGCCAAAGCCTCAGCGTGCTGTTAGTAGCCCTTCAAACTAATTTATTTCTTCATTTGTACCGCCGATTTTTATGATTATTGATTAAAATAATATCGATATGGTAATAAGAGTCAGCGGTCGCTGCGCGTTTTTACCACATAAGCTTGAACGAACAGGAACCCCTATAATGCAAAAGCAACAACTGCTGTATAAAGGCAAAGCCAAATCTGTCTATGAAACAGAAGACAATGATCTTCTGATTTTACACTTCCGTGATGATACCTCAGCGCTTGATGGTAAGCGTATCGAACAATTGGCACGTAAAGGCGTGGTAAATAACCGCTTTAATGCTTTTATCATGCAAAAACTGTCTGATGCTGGCATCGAGACACATTTTGAAAAGCAATTATCTGATGACGAAGTGTTGGTCAAGCGCTTGGATATGATTCCTGTAGAGTGTGTGGTGCGTAATTTTGCCGCTGGTAGTTTGGTACGTCGTTTGGGCTTAGAAGAAGGGCAGGCATTGACGCCGCCAACGTATGAGCTGTTTTATAAAGATGATGCGCTAGGTGATCCGATGGTCAATGAGTCGCTCTCTGTTTCTCTTGGCTGGGCGACCAAAGAACAATTGGCTAAGATGGAAGAGCTGACCTATCAAGTCAACGATGTACTCAAAGCATTGTTTGATGCGGGTGATTTAATCCTAGTGGATTTTAAACTAGAGTTTGGTGTATTCCATGACCGTATCGTGTTAGGTGACGAGTTCTCACCAGATGGCTGCCGTATCTGGGATAAGAATACCAAGAAGAAACTTGATAAAGACCGTTTCCGTCAGTCGTTAGGCGATGTGATCGAAGCTTATGAAGAAGTGGCTGGCCGTATTGGTGTACCATTAAAATAAGTATCTGATACTTAGCATAAAATAAAAAACTGAGCCATGTGCTCAGTTTTTTTATGTCATTATATTTATAATGGTTCCCTAGTGAGGACTTGAACCTTTGGCTGTGGGCTAATACTATCAACGCTTTGACATGCTGGAATAGTCATGGTGTACTTACCATACATATTCTATTAGTGATCGGTGCGCTATACAGGCATCAAACTAACCGTATTAGATACGACTTTAATGAGCGTACAGATGCTAAACTGATAGGTAGGTCATTATCATTAGGCTGTCTTATTAAAATTCCTAGATTGTTTTTTATGATGTTATGAACATAGCTCAATATCTAAGGTAGTTTCGTAACTTCGTAAAAGAACTGATACTTTTACAAGAAGTCTAATAATAAATATTACCTACTTAAGTTCAATTCGTCTTGAATAAGTGGGTTACTAGTTATCATATAGTCATGAAAGTCAAAGGGAATTCGTCCCCAGAGTATTTTCATAATATGATTAAAACGGTCACGACATTCGCATGCCTCGTCTTCATTAAATTTCTCTAATATGTGACATTCTGAAGAATGCATTTGGTTTGTTATCAAGTTATTTATACTATGACCAAGATAGTATAAATCTGCCGCAAACTTTCTGTACAATACCTCGTTACCCTGTAAGCTTGCACACAATTTAATTAAAAAATATTCTAGACTCCAATATTTTTCAATATCCCAAATACACAGTTCTTCTAAAGAGTAGTTAAAAGACATCTCATCCCAAAAAATATCTTTGCATTCACCATACTTTCTAACAGTCATTATTAGTCCCCTGTTTTTCATATTTTCATCGTATGCATTCGTTTCTAGTTATATTATAAATACACTTGGATGTTGATGACTTCATTTTAAGAAACTTAATTAGGGTATACCCCAACGGAACCAGCTATTTAACCCTTTGAACCTATTAACAGACCACTTAAAACAGACTGCCATAATGGAACCGCTTATAACAGACTATAATTCCTATCCATTTATCAACAGTATCACTCTTCAGCCATAGGCTTATCACTTAGCTCGTATAAAAAATCAAACATAGCGCCAACACTGTCCTCGATACCTTATCTTACTTTTATGCTAATTTGTTAGTACTTACTCATATCAATTAGACCATAAGAATAAGAAAAGGTTTCGCTAATGTCTACTGCTTCATCAACTGTTTTAGAGCCTGACTGGTTCACTCGCCCTACCTGTGTGGTCGCTGCCGATTTGGTAGGTAAGATGCTTTGTAGAAAGCTGATCGACAGCGACGGATCAGAAAAAGTTTTGCGAATGCGTATTTCTGAGACCGAAGCCTATATTGGTCAAGATGATCCCGCCTGCCATTCACATGCAGGGTCACGAACGGCGCGCACAGAGATTATGTATGAGCAAGGCGGTGTGTTTTATGTCTATCTGACCTATGGTGTGCATCATATGCTAAATTTGATTAGCGGCTCTATAGAGTCACCTGAATCGGTGCTGATTCGCGCTGGATTTTTGACCGATGATAGTGACCGTTTGATTGAAGAGCAACAATTCAGTCCAAATAAGCAGCTGACTCACCCCAAGCAGTTTGCAGGGCCAGGTAAACTGACCAAGCGCTTGCAAATAACTCGCGATTTATATGGCAAACCGATATCGCCAGACTCAGGCGTTTGGGTTGAAGATGATGGTTGCCAGCCACCTGTATCAGTGCGTCCGCGTATCGGTATTGATTATGCTGGTGATGCTAAAGACTGGCTACTACGCTATATATGGACTGATCATCCTTCTTTATCTAAGAACTAGTAGATTGAGATTTAAATCTATTTTGTGAGGTAAGTTCATGTATAAGTTGACGGTTTTTATTCCTGATGAGGCATTAGAGCAAGTAAAGTCCGCTTTATTTGCCGCTGGTGCTGGGAGTATTGGCGATTATGAACAGTGCTGTTGGCAAGTGCAAGGAACAGGGCAGTTTATGCCGTTAGCAGGTAGCGCGCCGCATATCGGTAAGCAAGATAATTTAGAAACGGTCGATGAATGGCGAGTAGAGATGGTCGTCGATGACGCATTTATTACTGCTGCTGTCATCGCGTTAAAAGAGGCGCACCCGTATGAAACGCCAGCGTATGATGTGATAAAAGTCTTGGATTTTTAGTTTTATCTAGAAAAATATTAGCTTGTTGAGTGTAGGAATTCTCACAAAAAAAACCAAATAAGCCACTTGATGACTTATTTGGTTATAAATTTTTTGATATTTCAACTGAGTATTAACAGTGAATATCAGACCCTAATAATCGATTAATCCTTTTTAATCTTAATGACATTGTAGCTTGGATAGCCCAGTTCGATTTTATAATCGTCGCGACCACGTTCAGCTTTGACCTTGATTTTACGGTCGCCCTTTTTATATTTAACATCTTTGACACGGTATCCCATGCTGCTAACTTTATTGGCAGCTCGACGCTCGATAGCAGCTAATCGACGCTCGATAGCAGCTAAGTAGACGTTTTTATCCGCTTTTTTATGCTTGTCTTTGTGCTTTTTATGCTCTTTTTTATCTTTGTAGACGTCTCCATAGATATCGTCATATACACTATAGCCGCCAGGTGTGGTGACACAGCCAGTGGTCATGACCAACAAAGTTGCAATAATACTGCCAGACAATGCCGTTTTTAGTGTTGAAAAGGATAAAGCACTCATAAAAAATTCCTCATAATATGATATGGCTGGATATAGATTGTCTTGCTGTGCGTCGCTATAGTTAGCGGCAGTATAAAGATGTAATCAGACCAGTAGAAAGTACTGTCTAAAATGCAGATGGCTTTAAAGCTTTCATGAAGCAATACCCTAAAGAAAGATCATAGAGCGCTTATCACAAACGTTGTTGCCTTTATGAAAAGAGTCACTTTAGAATATGCTCATACCGCAATTATCTTGGGATACAATAATAGTTATCGCAAACATCAGGGCGTGTTGAACATTCGACCATGGCACTGACAGCGACTATTTTTTAGGCGATT
>NZ_JAKDJE010000010.1 GCF_030454045.1 Psychrobacter sp.
TCTATGTCAATTATGGCTATGTCTGATGCCAGCATACTTTTTAGAACACCACCAAGTAATTTATTACATCTTTCGAAATGGGAATATCTGTTTGCTATCAATACAATTGATAACGTTAGGTAAACGTTGATTAACAGCTATTCGCATAAAGCTTGCTACAATAAGTGGTCTAATTTGAATAATAATGACAGTCATACCATTTAAGGAGAAACGTATGTTGGGTGAGCCAGAATATAATATGAATGAGCTGTTCGCGCAGTTGGGACTAGACAGCTCTGATGAAGCGATTGATAAGTTTATTGCAGATAACCAGTTATCAAGTGAAGAGAAATTGATAGAAGCTGACGTTTGGACCGATAGCCAGCGCATGTTCTTACAAGAAGAATGGCAAAAAGATGCAGCATGGGTAGAAGTCATTGATGATCTAAATGTACGTATGCATCCAGATGCTTAATAGTTGATGAGATCATACCAAAAACCCCACGATAGTCTCTCTATCGTGGGGTTTTTTAGTAGCTGAGGTTGAGATATCTACTAAATTTGAGCGTCACGCCAAGCAAGGAGGTCAGTCACGTCTTGGTGAATACCCGCTTTTAAAGCCTCTAAACCATCGTAACGACGCTCACCATGCAAAAAATGCAAGAAACGTACTTGTAGGGTCAAACCGTACAAATCTGCCTGTAATTTTGGGAAATGTACTTCCAAGCGCCAATCACTACCCTTATTGACAGAGGGTCTGATGCCAATGCTGGCTGTACCGAACAAACTGTGCGGACGCAAACCTGCCACCCCCATATTGCCATCAGTAGCCAGTTTTGTTACACCATCGGGTATGACATCGCCATTCTCATCTAAGCTGACAACATCAACGGCAAAAATACCATGCAAGGCAGGTTTTATTCGCTGCAAATCAATATTGGCAGTAGGAAAGTCCATGGTACGACCAATTTGATCGCCACGAACAACCGATCCTGTAATGGTGTAGTCGCGGTCCAGCAGTATGTTGGCAGCATGAATATCACCTGCCAATAGCAAGTCACGGATGCGAGTAGAGCTAATACGTGCAGCCTTATTATTGACATCATTCAAGTGGTCGTTGTCAATATTGCTATCAGTGATGGTATGTAGGTTAGTCACATCCAAACCATAATCGCGCAAAAACTGACTATCGCCAGTACGATCATGACCGAAGCGGAAGTCGTCACCCAGCACCAGCGCTTTTACATTTAAGCGCTTGGCTAATATATCGGCAAAGGCTTGTGCTGATAATGAACGAAAATCCGTATCAAAACCTGCCACAATCAACGTCTCAACCCCATATTGTGCTAGAAGTGCTTGCTTTTCTGCCAAATTGGTTAGGCGGGCAGGGGCTTTAGCTGGCGCAAAAAACTCACGTGGTTGTGGCTCAAATATCATGACTGCTGCACCAAGGTTTTGGGCCTGCGCAATATCACGGACTTGGGCAAGCATCGCCTGATGCCCAAGGTGCACACCATCAAAATTGCCAATAGTGAGCACACAAGGGGCTAGATCTACTGCGCCATCAGTAAGAAACGCAGCTTTTGGTGATGCAATCAATTGCTCAAGAAAATAGGTTTTCATAAATGTTCAGCTATGATGAGACCAGATAAAAAACGAAAAAACACATCTATGGTCAAAATTGATGTGTCGAAAATTAGCCATTATAAAGTAAAATAGCCACACTCACACCCTATAGTCTACGGATAATGCAAGTATGAATTATTCTCTATGAGTTGAACGATTTATACTGACATTTATTATTAGTATGACGCGCTTTCACTGTTATTCTCAATACCAATAATCATGCAATCAAATATGGAGACTCTATGTCCGATGTTTCTTTAAATGTCATACCAACTGTTTTATTGGCACAGCCGCTAACGGATCAGTTTATAGTCCAGCGTGCCAGTAAGGAGGACCTAGCCCAAGTCCTAGCAATTTATAACCAAAGTGTCCCTGGCAAGCAAGCGACGGCAAATTTGGCGCTAGTGACGCTCGATGAGCGCATGGCTTGGTTTGACGAACATTTGGACAGCATGACGCGGCCCATTTACGTCGTAAAAGCTTTACCAGAAGATAAGATAGAGGTGGACAGTACAAAGTTACCAATCGTTGCATGGGGCAGCTTTAGTGATTTGTATGCGCGTACAGCCTATCACATTAGTACCGAAATCAGCATCTATTTGAGCCAAGAGTATCAGGGCAAAGGATTGGGCAGTTCGCTGACAAGCTGGATGTTAACGCAGGCACCCAGCTTAGGCATCAGAAATATCGTTGCCCTTATCTTTGCTCATAATCAGCCAAGTTTGGGACTGTTCCGTAAACTTGGCTTTGAGCAATGGGGATACATGCCAGAAGTGTGCGATATGGACGGATTTATCGCGGATGTTGTGATGCTTGGCAAAGCGGTGACATCAGAGGGCACTTCAAACAAATAAGCGAAAAACTTAGCCCAAGATTTTCCATTGACCATCAATTTTCTGTAATTGATAGGTCAGTGGTGCAGGATCGCTTTGTCCTTTAAGCATCAGCTCGCCTGTGATGGTGGCACGCGTTTTATCATCGTTGTACTTGGTGTCAGTAATAGTGACGCCATCAACCGTTTGCTGAAAGGCAGATTGGGTGTTGGCGAGCTCTTCTTCAAAATTTGCCATATCTACTCGGTAGTAGTCAGCGGCTTCTTTCACATCGCCATAGTACAAGCTATTTAGAGCTTTTTTGACCGTGTCCTCTGGTGTACCCGCTTCGGTCGGATTGGTCACTAAGCTTTTTTGGTTGGTCGAAGCGGTGACGGGATTGATGGTATCGTTATCAATGGTTGTGTCTTTAGGATCGTCTGTTATCTGAGTCGTATCGCTCGTGCTATCAATCGTCTTTTGCTCAGCCATACTTTCTTCTGATGAATCAACCACAGCGGCTTCATTTGCTGTATAGACAGACTCATTATCCACAGCTGCGGTGTCAGTCTCAGCAGATTCATTACTGTTACAACCACTAAGCAGTAGTCCCGTACTTAGTACGCCCGTTGCAAGAAAGTACGGTAAGCGTTTGAAGAGGGGCTTTTTCATTGTCATATTGAACCTCAAATATCATGTATTCGTTAATTATCAATTGTGTCAACTATCCGCATCACGCACTATCATTTCTCATATAAGGCTTGTTTTGGTTTGGTAAGCCAGTGCTATAAATCTTTGCAATATGGCCTATCCGTGTTTGAGCTGGCGAGGACGGAAACCTGTCGCTAGTAGTACCACGCTATAAACAGCCGCGCCTACGATACACATAATAATGAGTGCGATGATGCGTTGCCACTGGGCTTGATCAGTTGGGAAGTAAGGCAGTATGAGATAAAGCACACCAACCATGGAGCCAGTCGATATGGCAAACTGAGTAAACAGTTTTTTCCAGTGCGGACCAAATCTGAAAATATCGCGCTTGTGCAAAAAGTAATACAGCAAGCCTGCGTTTACGAATGCCGCGCCTGTCGTTGCCAAGGCCAAGCCACCATGTAATGGCATTTCTAAGAAATAAAATATCCCGATAAAAATGACACTGAATACCATATTGGCAATGACAGAGACGATACCGATCTTGACGGGGGTTTTTGTGTCTTGGCGCGCAAAGAAAGCCGGCGCAAAGATTTTGATCAACATAAACCCTAAGATGCCGCCCGCCATACTACGTAATGCCAGCGCACTCATTTGCGCATCACGTAAGGTAAATTCCCCTCGTAAAAACAATGACTGCATCAGCACATCTGCGAGAACGAACAGCGCAGCAGCAGCGGGTACACCGACCAAGATAATGAGCCGCGCGGCCCAATCGATGGTCTTTTTAAAGCTGACATCGTCTTTTTGTGCTTCGCTTTTTGACAGACTCGGTAATATAACGGTCCCAATTGCCACACCAATCAACCCCAGCGGCAACTCGCTCATGCGCTCAGCGGCGTAGAGCCAAGAGACTGAACCACCAATCATTAATGAGGCAAACACCGTATTTAGCAATAAGTTAATCTGAGTGACCGATACCCCAAAGATGGCGGGCAACATCAATTTTAATATACGACGAACGCCTTCGTGCTGAAAATCAATCTTGGGCGCGACCAGTAGTTTTTGCTGCCATAGCTGCGGCAGTTGTATCAAAAACTGTAGCAAACCTGCAATTGCCACGGCATAGCCAAGCGCCATAATAGGGGTATCAAACATGGGCGCAAAAATCAGCGCACCCCCAATCATACATAAGTTCAATAGGACTGGGGCAAAAGCGGGCGCGGCAAAACGGCCGTAGCTTTGCAAAATGCCACTGGCAAAAGCCGTCATAGAAATAAATAGCAGATAGGGGAAGGTCAGTCGTAGTAACTCAGCGGTGATGGCAAACTTGTCAGGTTGATCGGCAAACCCAGGGGCAAACAAGGTTACCACCCAAGGTGCAATTAAAATAACGATCACCGTCAGCATCGACAACACCAGCAGTAGTGCGCCTGAGGTGCGACTGACCAAAATCTGTACCTGCTGTAAACTGTACTTTTCTTTGTACTCAGACAGTACAGGGACAAAAGCTTGGCTAAAGGCTCCTTCAGCAAACAGTCGTCGCAAAAAGTTTGGGATTTTGAAGGCAACCAAAAAGGCATCCATCAAACCACCTGCACCAAAAACCCCTAGCAGTACCACATCACGTACCAAACCCAAAATACGTGACAACATGGTCATGCTACTGACCACCATGGTTGAACGAAATAATCGACTTTTTGCCATGTGAACCTATCTTACCAAGTTGTACACTGGTGGTGTACTGATGTGATGTGGACGAAAAACTGACGAATTATATCACTTTCATCACTGAGATAAATGGATTGGATGTGGAAATCATTTTTGCAGTGATAAAGAGTTATTTCGTAATAACCCTGCAACTAGCTCCCGCAACCTTGCCCATTCAAAATAATCACCAGGATCCGTCTTACGCCCTGGCGCAATATCACTGTGCCCTGTCAAATGTCGATGCGTTTTAGGATAGGCTTTATAAATAGCCGCAATTACCGCTGCGAGCTTCTCATATTGAGCAGAAGTGAAGGACACAAAATCTGACCCTTCAAGCTCAATGCCAATGCTATAATCATTACATTCAGGTCGGCCTAAGTAGCTAGAGCGTCCAGCGTGCCAAGCGCGTTCGTTAAAATTGACAAACTGAGTGATAGCCCCGTCACGCTCAATAAACAGGTGCGCTGACACTTCTGCGCCTTTGATTGTCTGAAAATAAGGGTGCGCATCCCAATCTAATTGATTAGTGAATAATGCTTTTACATAATGCGTGCCGCTAGAGTCGCACGCACCAAACTCATTGGGTGGTAGGCTAATATTATGAATAATGATTGCATCAATACTTAGACCTTTTGGCCTGATATTGTAGTTTGGTGAGGCCAGCCAAGTAGCGGCTGACAGCAAACCATCTGTGATTGTCATTGGCAATGTAGATAATGATGAATTGGGCATAAAGCTCTCTTTTTATAACAGTATTGGTGATGTTGTGATAGAAAGTCTATCAAAGTAGTTAGATGGTCGCAGCTTGCTTATATCATTTGAGTTTCTAGCAGAATAAACCTTCACAGCGCGAATAGCGTATAAATAATAACGTGTGAGAGCCTGCCTCATGTCTATAAAACCGATGTCTACGTCTGGAACTTATACTCTAATAACCATTGGTCAGCGAGCGCGACTGCCATTGGCGATAGCGGCGCTATTGTTTTCTGCAAACACGCAGGCATTTTTACCGACGCCTTTATTGGTCACCGAAGGAGCGCTCTCATCTGAATTATCAGATAGTACGTCACCTAGTGACGCTGAAGATGCTGTTCGCATTGAGACATCTACTCTCAGTGATACTGGAAACAATACTCAAAATAATACTGCGTCTGGGTCAGATATGGCGACAGAGCAGTTACTGGCAACATGGCGTCGACAGGCAAAAACTGACAATCTAGCACAGCATACAACATGGCGACGCTTATTGTATTTTTACGATGATCAAGGCAGCATTTTATCTAAAAAGAAAACGGAGAGTCTGGTCGATGATCCACGCTTTTTTTTGAGTGATAACGGTCAGCAGGATTCAGCCGCAGAATTAGACGCGACACTAGTCGCACTGGCAAAAGAATTCACATCGCAGACAACTGGTAATAACCAAGCAAACATTCATATAAAAACTCAAGCAAATAATAATTCCGTTCTGTGCCGTTTCCCAGCACGAGCGGCATGGCTAAAAGAAAAGTTAGCTATCGATGATGCGAGTCTATCGGCTGAGTGTCCAGAGCTGGATGAGTGGATGTCAACATTGGCACCTGAGCAGTTATCCATTGTGTTTGCTGAGGAGTATCTGGACAATCCACTCTCTGCTTTTGGACATACCTTATTGCGTATTGACTCAAAATCGAGCGTAGCAGACCCCAACCAAATCAGTCAGGCGTATGCGCTTAATTATACGGTGGACGGTGATCCAGACGATAGCTTTCCAATCTACGCGACCAAATCCATGATTGGCAGTTATGACAGTGTTATCGAGATTGATCCTTATCCCCAAAAGATCGCAAAATATCTACAAGACGATGAGCGTGATACGTGGACGTATTCATTGAATCTAACCTCAAGCGAGATGCAGCAGATTATGCGCCATGTTTGGGAGACCAAGTCGCTAAAAATGCCATATTACTTCACCACGGATAATTGTGCTTCTGAGATTCTGCGCCTGATAGACGTTATTCGTCCTCAGCAGAATTTATTGAAGCAACTGGCTTATGTGGTCGTGCCCTCTGATGTCATTCAGTTATTGAACAGTCAAAATCTTTTGGCAAATACCACTTATACCCCTGCCGACAATACGTTGCGTCAAGCTCAGCTTAATGACGCTAAGCAACAAGGCGCGCAGCTGGGCTATCATAACAACGCCAAGCAAACCTTAAATGAGATAAAATCGGCACAGCTTAATCCTGTATCAAGCCTGTCAGATGATGGACAACGGTTACGCAAACGTCAAATCGAGGTATCGGATAATAACCCAATAGATAGGCATCCACTACAGTTGGGAGTGATAGCTATCGGTCAGCGCGGTGACAATGACTATATCGATATTGGGTTTAGAGCAGGGTTTCATGATACGCTTGACCACGCGTCAGGGTATCCACAGTTTTTTAATTTAGAAGGGTTGGCTGCGACCTTACGTCTATATGACACAGATGATGATAAGCCAAATCAACCAGACAGCGTGGTCTTACAAAATGCGACTTTGATTCAGGGGCGCTCTTTTAATCCTATCAATGCTGGCAAAAAAGGCAAAACGTGGGGCGCAAGTATCGAGGCGACGCGAGTGAATGATGGCTCACAAGAGGGCGGGCGTGATCATCTGGTGGGTAGTGTGGGTTATGAGACGGGCTGGTCGTGGGCGTTTGGTACGCCAAGCAGTGGTACTGGTGAGATGCCGCCACAACTATGCTATACGTTTTTGGCCGGGACCGCGCAAGCAGGGCGCGGTATTAATAAAGGCTTTCGGGTAGGAGCAGGCGTTAATGCAGGCTGTCGTTATCAGATTAACAATCAGTTACGCGCGCAAGCTGAATTGCAATTACCATATTGGTATCATGGCAGCAGCGATGAGTCTAACGTCCGTGGTCATTACTGGCAACCCATCTCAAGCCTAGGTCTACAATACGACATTGATAAAAAACAAGCGTTACGGATCAATGCCAGCTACGACTGGCAAGAGCGCGTCGATGCGAATGAGGATATACAGCTGTCATACAGACGGTATTTTTAAGTATAGTCGAACCACTATTAAAGTGTTACAGCGTTAGACTCGTTTAGCCTACTACTGTAGTACTTGCACTCGTCTGCCTTGTACCACTTTTAATATTGATTGACTATAGAGTTATCTCTTAGCGCTGTAATCGTTGTATAAGTGGTATAAGTTGTATAAAAGGAAAGATGCTTTATGAATGCACCAAATATACTCATTATCGGGCAAGGTGACATCGGCTTGCCTGTTACCAATAAGCTGGCAAAAGACGGTTTTTCTGTGACAGGGCTGGCTCGTAGTGAGCGTGATCACTATGCATTAGTGGATAGCGCCCATTTTTTGCAAGCTGATGCGCTGACTCTGACGACCGAGCAGCTGCAACCGTTTACCCATATTGCGATTATCGTCACACCTGATGAATACTCGACCAGCGGTTATCATGACAGTTACTTAGCGATTAGTCAGCATTTGGCAACGCTTGCTGCTAATCTGGTGAACCTTGAGCGCGTCGTATTTATTTCTTCTACTGGCGTCTATGGTCAAGACAATGGCGAATGGATCGATGAATATACGACACCGATGACACCTGAGCGCGACGCATCAAAGGTCATATTGCAAGCCGAACAAGCACTGCAACAAAGCTTTGGTGATAAAGCCATCATCATTCGTCCTAGCGGCATTTATGGACGTGAGCGCCTCATGCGCGTGCGTAAAGCGCGCGAGACAAATAAAGATCTAGTACCAGCGGCGCATTGGAGCAATCGTATTATGGATCGCGACTTGGTCACTATTATCGCTAATGTATTGACGATAGACGCACCAAAGCCACTCTATCTTGCGACAGACTACAGACCTGTGACCACCTTTGAGCTTGGCGTTTGGTTGAGTGAACAAGTCGGTGAAGCCGCGCCTACTATTGATGACAAAAAGACGTCAGTGACAGGAAAGCGTTTGCATAGCAACATTCCGTTAGCTTGGCTTGAGTATGCTGATTGGCAGACAGGCTATCGTGATATTTTAGACCATCAAGCGTAGTTTTTAGCGTTAAGATCATTGTTCGGTTTGAACGTTTTTGTTCGTTTTATATGTGATAGTTTATGGAGATTTCATGACCCAGCCTTCTACTTCTGATGACCGTTTGTCTCATGCTAGTCTGGCAGCAGAAGGTAGCAAGCTCACAAAAGGCGATGCTGGGCAGTCTTCTATGCTAGCTGATTCACAGCAACCTGCGATCGTACATCCGAACTTTGATCCCAAACGATCCCCCCTTGATCCTGCCAGACCATTGAGTGATATTCCTGAGCCTGCTCGTCGCCTAGATGGTCAGCTGCGCCGGCTTTATGGTAATTCGACGCGTTTTTATCAGCCTACTGAGGCCAGCTTATCCAAATGGTCACTGATTGCGTCAGAAGCCTTGGCGGACCATCTATCGTTACTCAAGGCGGCACAGCTTGTCGAATTGCCTGATAGTTTTTATCAAAATCACAGTGATCAGCCCTTATTATCGCCATTATCAAAGATGACATTATTAGATATGTCAGATATCCAGCAGGCGATTCGTACCTATCCAAAACTCAATCGTTATGGGTTTGGCTCTGCTGATAGCGACGAGATGGCTGAGCCAAATAACAATGACAAAGTTAACGAGTCTTTAGCCTCTCTGCGCGCATTGACCAAGCGTTACAATCCTGATGAGCTACTAAGCAGTCTGTATGCCGATGATTGGCAAGTAATGTTGCAACCGCAGCAATTTGAGACAGGCGAGGGCAGTTTGGCAACGGATATTATGGCGTGTAGCGCTGCCGTTCATGCGCTAAAGCAATGCAGTACCCGCAAAAGTATCAATCATAGCTATAGCGCCGCACAAATTTGCCAGCACGTACGTAGTTATTTGCTCAGTCAGATTGTCTGTGAGCCTACGCAGCGCCATGCGTATCGTCAGATCCGAGTTTTTGCCGGTCACATTATTGTTGCGGCCTATCATTTAGGCTGGGAGATACAAGTGCGAGCAGACAATCAGAGCTATTTTAATATCTCCTCGCGCAGTGGCTTGCTGACTCGCTATGCCAATATGCAAGATTATGAGATCAATGGTTGGTCAAGCTGATCAATAATGCGTACAATAATGCAAATTTTTTGTCCCTCTTTTTGCTGATAGGAATGCCGTAATGCCTCATGTACAACGCCCGCAAGATCCAATGTTTTCATCTCATCAATTTATTCAATTGGCTTTAGACAACCAAGTCCTCAAATTTGGCGAGTTTGTTCTCAAATCTGGGCGTATCAGTCCATATTTTTTTAATGCAGGGTTACTTGCCACGGGTGAGATGTTGTCATTGCTAGCACGTGGTTACGCTGATGCCTTGGCTGAGCAAATGAGTACGGAAAATAATGGCACAGATCAGCAAGAGCTGGTCATTTTCGGTGCGGCTTATAAAGGTATTCCTTTTGTCGCAGCGACCGCGCAAGCGTTATGGCTACATCATGGCATCAATGCAAAATGGGGTTACAATCGTAAAGAAGCCAAAACCCACGGTGAAGGGGGCAATTTGGTCGGTGCTGACGTAAGTGGCAAGGCTGTTTGGGTGCTTGACGATGTCATCACAGCAGGCACAGCGATGCGTGAAGTGGTCGAGATTTTAGAGCAAGCAGGGGCAAGTGTTGCTGGGATTATCGTCGCGCTTGATCGCAAAGAAAAAGGCCAAGCTGAGCATTCTGCTATCCAAGAGCTTGCAGCAACACTAGCAGTACCAGTACGGGCATTGGTCGATATCGATGATTTGATCAGCTATTTGGCAGACGAAAATAGCCAATATAAAGACGCGACCCAGTTAGCCAAAATGCAACATTACCGTGAGCAGTACGGCGTATAGTTAGGCACTGAGCCTGTTTTATACCAATAATATAACGTAAGTGAGCCCTACTATGAGTCAAACAATGAGCCAACAAAACCAAGAAAAATCGCTAAAAATACTCGTCATTATGGATCCTATCGAGCGGGTCAATTATAAAAAAGACACCAGTCTCGCTATGATGTGGGCCGCTCAAGACCGTGGTCATCAGCTTGGTTACTGTCAGATTCATGACTTGTGGTTGGACCGTGGACAATTAATGGTCGATACTCAGCCGCTTACGGTGAAGCGTGATCCTGCAGATTTTTATACACTGGGTGATAAAACGACAGGCTCAGTTGCTGACTATGACGTGATTTTGATGCGCAAAGACCCACCGTTTGATATGCGCTTTATTTATGCCACTTATATGCTTGATCATGCCAAAGCAGCAGGCGTGCTCGTGGTCAATGATCCGCAAGCCATCCGTGATTGTAATGAGAAATTATTTGCGACGTGGTTTAGTGAGTATATGAGCCCAACGATTGTGACCAGCAAACAGGCTCACATTCGCAAGTTTATCGCTGAGCATCAAGATGTCATTGTCAAACCGCTAGATGGCATGGGCGGCACGGGTATTTTCCGTCTGACTGCGGATAGCCCAAATATTGGGGCGACGCTTGAGATGCTCACAGAGCTTGAAACCTTGCCAATTATGGCGCAGCGTTATTTGCCAGAGATCGTCGATGGCGATAAGCGCGTACTTATCGTTGATGGCGTTGTGGTCGACTATAGCTTGGCGCGTATACCGAGCAAAGGCGAGACGCGTGGCAACCTTGCCGCAGGTGGTCGCGGCGTTGCCATGCCATTGACTGATATCGAACGCCAAGTGGCAGAAGTTGTGGCACCAATTGTCAAAGAAAAAGGTCTGATGTTCGTGGGTTTGGACTTGATTGGCGGGCGTATTACTGAGATTAATGTTACCAGTCCTACCTGTGTGCGCGAGATTGATGATCAGTGCGGTACCGATATCGCGACAGACTTTATCATGGCAATTGAGAATAAATTGACCATATAGCCAGTTGAGTCGTATTGTTTTTTATAGTGGTTTTTGAGTGGTAAGTAATGCCAAGTCGTGCCAGATCATGGCTTGGTTTTTTTATGGTTTTCGCTACATAAAGTGCTGTATATAAGATGAGGGTTTCCTCTATACTATGCGGGCTCTAAAAGTGTCGTTTTTTGGCTCATGACATGACAGTAGTGGGACAACCCTTCATATCAGTAAAGTAAAGATAGGCAGATCTGCATGAAAACACCGCATATATTGATGATGGCAGCTGGTACTGGTGGGCATGTTTTCCCAGCGCTTGCAGTCAGTGACGAGCTGACCAAACGCGGTGCAGTGATTCATTGGCTTGGAACACCAAATGGCATGGAAAACGGTTTGGTTGAGCCGACTGGCTATCCGTTTCATGCTATTAATATGCAAGGACTGCGCGGTAAAGGTGTGGGGCGACTGTTGAAGCTGCCAGTCACTTTACTGTCAGCGACGATGGCTGCGGTGAAAGTGATTCGCAGTAACCAGATCGATGTGGTCGTTGGGTTCGGTGGCTACGTGAGTGCGCCTGGTGGACTCGCTGCGCGCTTGACCAATACACCATTGATTATTCATGAGCAAAACGCCATCGCTGGCATGAGTAATCGCTATCTATCAAAGTTGTCTACCAAAGTATTACAAGCCTTTGAGAACACTTTTGCCAATAGTGAGCAAGATGCCAAGCTTGAAACAGTTGGCAATCCTGTGCGTAACGCTATCACTGGAGTTACAGAGCCAACAACGCGCTACGATATGAGTGACCGCTCACCGCTTAAACTTTTAGTCGTTGGCGGCTCACTTGGTGCTCAAGTATTGAATGAGACCGTGCCAAAAGCGTTGGCGTTACTCAACCAGCCATTTGAAGTGCTGCACCAGTGTGGACGCAATAACGAAGCCGCTACTCAATCGGCTTATAGCGAACAAGATTTAAGCAAGCACCAGTTTACGGTACAGCCATTTATTGATGATATGGCTGCAGCTTATAACTGGGCAGACATCATTGTTTGCCGTGCAGGTGCGTTGACGGTGACTGAAATCCAAAATGTCGGGATTGCCGCTATTTTTGTACCGCTACCACATGCCGTTGATGATCATCAAACGGCGAATGCGCGCACCCTGACTGATCATGAGGCGGCGATATTGTTACCGCAGCCTGAGCTAACGGCCAAACGTTTAAGCGATGAGCTTAGCGTACTCAATCGAGATAAGTGCCTTAAGATGGCCAAAAAAGGTCATGCACTAGCCAATCGGAGTGCGAGTAAACAAGTGGCTGATATTATTTGGCAAGCCTTATAGTTTCGGCTTTTGCCACTCGTTCTTTTTTACTGATCATATTTTACTGTCCTTCAATTTTTATTATCCCTTAATAAAGAGAAAATTTTATGTCTACCTCTGCCAAAGCCCTACCTAAGCGTTTGATTGAAATACCAGAGATGCGCCGTATCCAGCATTTACATTTTATTGGTATTGGTGGCTCAGGCATGTGCGGTATCGCTGAGGTAATGAACAACCAAGGCTATCAGGTCAGTGGTTCTGATATTGCAGAAAGTTTGGTGACCAAGCGTCTACAACAGATTGGCATCGAGATATCCATCGGCCATGATTCCAAAAACATTGCCAACGCCGACGTGATCGTCGTTTCATCAGCGATTGACCGTAGCAATCCTGAGGTCAAAGCCGCGCTTGAAGCTCGCCTACCAGTCGTACGCCGCGCCGATATGCTTGGCGAGTTGATGCGCTATCGTCATGGTATCGCGGTTGCAGGCGCTCATGGTAAGACCACGACGACCAGTCTGCTGACGACGATGATGGCAGAGGGGCAATTGGATCCCACGTATGTGATCGGCGGTAAACTAAACGCTTCTGGTAAAAATGCAGCGCTAGGTAGTAGCCGTTTTTTGGTAGCAGAAGCGGATGAGTCTGATGCGTCATTTTTGTCACTACATCCGATGGCCGCGATTGTGACCAATATCGACCAAGATCACATGGAAACCTATGAGAACAGCTTCGATAAGTTAAAAGCTGCTTATATTCAGTTTTTGCAAAACATGCCGTTTTACGGGTTGGCCGTGGTATGCGGTGATGATCCTGAACTGTATGCGATGATTGATGATATTGGTCGCCCAGTATTGACCTTTGGCCTTGAGCCTTTTAATGATGTACAAGCCGTCGACTTGGTATCAGAGGGAACTAAGACGCACTTTACCGTATTGCGCCGTGACCGTGAACCGCTGCGTCTGACATTGAACATACCTGGTACGCATAATGTCTACAATGCACTGGCAGCCATCACCATGGCCACGGATGAAGGCGTAGATGACGCAGCGATTGAGCGTGCCCTACAGAAGTTTGCAGGGGTCGGCCGCCGATTTGAGCAGCTTGCTTCTGTCGATATCGATGATGGCAATGTCTTGTTGATTGATGATTATGGTCATCATCCAAAAGAAGTAGACGCTACGATCAAAGCGGCTCGCCAAAGCTTCCCTGATCGCCGTTTGGTCATGCTATTCCAGCCGCATCGTTATAGCCGTACCCGTGATTGTTATGACGATTTTGTCGACGTACTATCAAGTGTTGATGAGCTGCTACTATTGGATGTATATTCAGCAGGGGAGAGTCCGATTGCAGGGGCTGATACCAAATCGTTGGCACGCAGTATCCGTTTGCGCGGTGAAGTTGAACCGACGATTATTGATAAAGACAATCTTGCGCCAGTTATGCAGCGTTTATTAAAAGCCAATGACATGCTTATCACCCAAGGTGCGGGTAATGTAGGGCAGGTTGCTGTTGATTTGGCAGCCAATAACCTTTACATCAAGTAAGCTACCACCAAGCTCAAATTTAGGAACCATCTTCATGACAACGAATAGTAAAGATAATCCAGAGCAAAAAAGCCAAGCAATTACCAATCCAGAGCCAGCGTTAGTCGCGGCTGCCCAAGCAAAAAAAAATAAGAGTGAGGCGAGCGGTGAGTCAAATAATATAGACAACGAGACGTCTATCAATGCACCAACTAGTTATGTCACAGACGCGAGTCAGTTCGGCAGGGTCGCTGTGGTCTATGGTGGTAGTAGTAATGAGCGCAGCGTGTCTTTGGATAGTGGGGCGGCCGTCTTGCAAGCGCTACAAAATCAAGGTGTCGATGCCACTCATTTTGACCCCAAGTACCAAGATATTACTGAGCTGCGTGAATATGACCGTGTGTTCAATGTTTTGCACGGTCGCGGCGGCGAAGATGGGTTGCTACAAGGTGTACTACAGTGGTTTGATATACCGCAGACAGGCTCAGGTATTTTGGCATCAGCGCTTGGCATGGACAAAGTGCGTACCAAACAGCTCTGGCAAGGTTGCGGCTTGTCAACGGCACCGTTTTCATTATTGACGGCAGACACTGACTGGCAGCAAGTGGTCAATATGCTAGGACTGCCGCTTATCATCAAGCCTGTTCACGAAGGTTCAAGTATTGGCATGACCAAGGTCAATCATCTCGATGAATTGCCTGCGGCCTATGCTACTGCCGTACAGTGTGGCGACGCGGTGATGGCTGAGCGCTGGATTACTGGACGTGAGTTTACGATCGTGATTATCGATGATGAGGCTTATCCTGTTATTCGTCTTGAGCCTGCAGATATCACCAATTTCTATGATTTTGAAGCCAAGTACAATCGTAACGATACCAGCTACTATATTCCTTGTGGATTGAGTGCTGCTGATGAGAAGCATCTGCAAGAGTTAAGTCTGGCGGCATTTCGTGCAGTAGATGCAAAAGGCTGGGGACGTATTGATGCCATGCAGGACGAAGCTGGCAATTTTTGGTTACTTGAGATCAATACTGTGCCCGGTATGACCAGTCATAGCCTAGTGCCGATGGCAGCCAAAGCGCGAGGCATGGACTTTGATGTCTTATGCTGGCACATATTATCGCAGACTGTATAATTTTTGATGCAGTCAATCTGGTTGCCATGATTATTTTTTGACACAAATATCATAAGACACAACCTCACTAAATAGCGTCATTAAAGCAATGGCTGAAAATCCATTTATAGACGCATGCTTATAATCTTTTTAGCCAGTTAATGATAGCGATAAAAAGTCGTTAATGTGTCGCTAGAGCTGCTATAACACAGCTTCATGTAAACTTGTGTAAATTCAAGGCTACGAGTGAGGGTTGCGCTATTGTTTGACTATAAAATACGTTAATATTGTAAGAACAGTCTTGTTTTAGTAAGATTGGCATTTTTTGGAAAGTGGATCGGTAAGTTCTTCATAACCTAAGAAAAATGTTACGTTTAAATAAGAATAATTAAAGGTCATCAATCGTTTTATTGATAGTTTTTGATAATATATTGCCTCAATCGGTTTCTGCACATTATGTGCAGGTTTACATCAATAATGTGCATGATCAGTTTTATGCAAATATAGGGACAAAGGTCGTTATGGCTCAAACTGTCAACGAGGTAACTGACTTGATGAGTGATAAAGCCGGTCGCCCAGCATCTAAATTCCAAGTACCGTCTTCGGTCAAATATCTTTTTATGATATTGGTATTAGGATTGCTCGTGTTGATACTGATAATGGGCGGTAAAGCGTTACGTGATGCACCGCCAGCTGAGATCCATGTTAGTAACCAAGGATTATCTACTGCTCAATACAACTCGTTGCAGGCAGTGATGGATCAGCAAAAGGTGAGTAGCTTTTTTACTTCTGATTTACAAGCCTTGAGAGATATTACGACAGGCTTGGCTTGGGTTGACCAAGTGAGCATCTCACGAGATTGGCAACGTGGTATTGTAGTCACCGCCTTACCTAAGCAAGCAGTGGCTAATTTTGGGACAGAGCGCTTAGTTGATGCCAAAGGCTCTGTGTTTGTACCTGCTGATAGTAACGATTTAACGCAAGATCGCTTTGCTACATTGCAAGGTGAAATGGCTCAAGCGCCAGTCATTATGCAGCAAATGCAGCAAGTTAACGATTGGTATGCGCCACTTGATATGCAAGTTGAAGACATCATTTTATCACCCAGAATGACTTGGCTGATTCGTTTTGATAATGGACTGCGTGTTATTGTTGATAATGAAAACACGGCACAAAAATTACTGAATCTAAGCCAGTTATTGGGAAATCAATTGAGCGGACGCCGAGGTGAAATACAGTCGGTAGATTTGCGTTACAAAAACGGTTTTACGATTGCGTGGGATATGTCAGCGCCAAAAACTGATGAGCATGAATGATTTAAGCAATCGTAGGTAGTAGTAAATGAAATAGTGCTTGAGTCAAAACGATTTGCTCAAGATGAATAGTATATGTACAACATCATAGCGTATTAATAACGCTTTTTTTAATGATTCAATAGGGTGGCAGTATCTGCTCTCCTATTTAGTAATAATTTGTCTGGTACCATGAAATATAACGAAAATTTGGTTGTTGTCCATCTAAGTGCCACGGCAGTATATGTCGTTATTGGCAACGTCGTCTCTGCAAAAGACATTCGTATTTTAGGTGTGGGACAAGTTAAGAATAGTGATTTTTATCAAGGCCAAATCAAGCATCGTGAACGTCTACAAGGTGCTATCAAGCAAGCCATACAAGAAGCAGAAGACACTGCTAACTGCCGTGTTCATAGCGTGTGGTTGACCCTAGCGACCCCCGAGCTCTCTAGCAAGAACAGTGCTGGAGAAGTAAACGTTGAGGACGAGGTCGTAAGTGCCAAAGACATGGTGCAGGCATTATCCAATGCAAAATCGCGTGACCTACCCTCTGATTATTATTTGATGCACTGCTGCCAGCAAGGCATCTATATTGATGATCAGGATTTCATGGTTGATGATGTCATTGAGATGATGGCGCATAACATCACTGTGATGTACCACATGATGATGATGCCAGTTGCTAGCCGCCAAAATATTCAAAAACTATTACAAAGCTGCGATGTCGGTATTGACCATATCGTATTTGATGCAGTGACCAGTGCTGAATATAGTTTAATGACTGAAGAGCGCCAGCAAGGCGTATGCTTGGTAGACATTGGTGCTAGTACGACCAGTATCTGTGTCTATAAAGAAAATAAATTGATTTTTACGCACTGTATTGCTACTGGTAGCCACGAGGTCACCATGGATATCTCAGCTGATTTTGGTATATCGATGATTGAAGCTGAAAAGCTGAAAAAATCTCATGGGACCGCTGATGCCAATAGCGTGGATCCAAGCTCGTTTTTCCTGTTTAAGCCCCATGGGTCGGGTGATGAAATCAATATTGGTATCTACAATTTAGCGCGCATCATTGAAGCGCGTTATGTGCAGATATTCACTGAAGTGGCTCGTCAATTACATGAGGCTGGTTTGATAGGTTACATTGACAAAGGTATCGTGCTGACAGGTGGCGGCAGTACTATCAAAGGTATGATACCGTTTGCTAAACGATTGCTAAAAATGCCAGTGGTATTGACCAATACGCACCCTGCTATCAGTGCTTACAATCATTTTGATAATGATGATTCGTTTAAGCAGCTTAATAGTCAGGTCAATGATCGGGCTTATCAAACGGCCTTTGGGACGCTATTGTATAGTCAAAGTGAGCAGTTTCGCCGCAGTGAAAAAAGCGAGCCTGATGCGATTCAGACCAATCGCGTGACAGGTGTCTTTCAAAGCGCAGGCAAACGTTTTGCTGATGTATTGAAAAAAATATTGTAGACGATTTACGCATTAACACAGATACGGCGCAAGCATTTTGCAAGATGCATTTGAGATAGGCAAGAGACATCTGTAACTATATTAAGCGTAATGCGCTAAACAAGAAAAGTGACACTTTAAGCGGTAATGACATATGATTGTCTACGCTGAATTATTTGATCCATAGCCCTGTTTTATTTAAATACATTTATATATAGTATGTCGATAGCGCACCGCATGAGTGCGTTACTACGTATCGATCTACACGCTATCTGCAACTGGAGAATCTTTTTTATGTCAAAATACACCATGCCAGATGATAACCAGCTTCAAAACAACGGCCAAGCGAGCTTCACTGTATTCGGTGTTGGCGGCGGCGGCGGTAATGCGGTTGAACATATGGTACAGCAAGGAATTAGAGGTGTAACGTTCGTCTGTGCTAATACAGATAAGCAAGCGCTAGATCGTCTAACGGCACCGCACAAGCTACAACTTGGTGCAAAAACAAACCGTGGTCTAGGGGCGGGTGCAAATCCAGAAGTGGGTCGTGAAGCTGCAGAAAGCGAAGAAGAAGCCATCCGGGGGTTGCTTGAACACTCAGATATGGTCTTTATTACTGCTGGTATGGGTGGCGGTACGGGTACTGGTGCAGCGCCTGTGGTTGCACGTATTGCCAAAGAAATGGAAGTCTTGACGGTTGCTGTTGTGACCACACCATTTAAGTTTGAAGGTGGCAAACGCATCAAAGCGGCTAAAGCAGGTATCGAGCAGCTTACTAATTTCGTTGATTCGATTATCACGATTCCAAACGACAAGCTTATGAGCGTATACGGCAACATCTCTATGCAAGACGCTTTCAAAAAAGCAGATGATGTGTTGCTACATGCAGTTCAAGGTATTGCAGAGACAATCGCCAGCGAAGGTATGATCAACATTGATTTTAATGATATCCGTACCGCGATGACTGCTAAAGGTCATGCAATGATGGGTATCGGCCGTGCAAGTGGTGATGATCGTGCGCGTCAAGCCACCGAAAAAGCCATCAGATCACCATTGCTTGATGATTTGCGTTTAGAGAATGCCAAAGGCTTACTAGTGAACGTGATCTCTTCTGAGTCACTATCACTGGATGAGATGAGTAAAATCAGTATTATAGTCGAAGAGATTACGGATATTGACGATGCTCATATTTTCTATGGTTCTGTGATTGATGAAAAAATGGGTGACGATCTGCATGTGACCGTTATTGCAACGGGTCTGACATTAGATGAAAATGCAGGTCAAGAGCCAGAAGTAGTGGAGCAGCCGGTTCCTTCTGTGAATAGTACACAACCTGTTGACCCTAATGTACATACCAGTGCATTAAATAGTCAGAAGAAATCACAAGCTCAACTGCATCAAGATAACGTTAATACTGCACGTCCAAGCGCGCCTCAAGAGCAGACAAAAACTAAAACCAATAGCATTCAAGACTATCTGAAGCGTCAACAGAACAAATAGTTTTTTAATATTAAATTAAAAAAAAGCCAGCGCTCAAACGCTGGCTTTTTTGTGCCTATCGAAAATTTTCTCATCGAAAGTTAGGTGAGTAACCTCATCCACAAGGCAAAAGTGTGTCTAAATATGACATTTTTTAGGCAATAATCACTATAAGAAAGCGTCAAAATAAATGAAAAGGTCATGACGATAAGTGTTATCAATCAAGGAGATAAGCAAACTAATACTTTTTATTTGTAGCAAATAAAGGTAAGGTAATGGTACACTATGTCAATTGTAACAAAATATGTGAGAAAACAGACATGAACCAAAGAACTATAAAGACAGCGATAGCCGTTACAGGTACTGGTCTCCATAGTGGTCAACCTGTTGACTTAGAGTTTCATCCGCAGCCAGTAGATACTGGTATTGTTTTCGAGCGCTCTGATATTGTAGGCAGCGAGCCTATCCCTGCGAGTGCTTTTTTGGTGCAGGATACAATGATGTCATCAAACTTGGTATTTGGTGGCACAAGAGTAGGTACAGTGGAGCATTTGCTAAGTGCAATTGCTGGACTTGGTGTAGACAATTTATTGATTCGTGTGTCTGCCTCAGAAATACCGATCATGGACGGCAGTGCTGCACCATTTGTGGCTTTATTACTCGATGCAGGATTCTGTGAGCAAGAGGCGCTCAAAAAATTCATCAAGATTGTCCGTCCAATCCGTGTAAAAGTAGACGATAAGTGGGCAGAGCTGCGCCCTTATGACGGCTTTGAATTAAATTTTGAGATTGATTTTGATCATCCTGCTATAGATAAGAATTTCCAGCATGCTCAGCTACAGTTCTCTACTCAGAACTTTATCGAGCAATTGAGCGAAGCGCGCACATTTGGTTTTTTACGCGATATAGAGGCATTACGCCAAAACAATCTGGCCTTGGGTGGTAGTATGGACAATGCTATCGTCATTGACGATATGAGCGTGTTAAACGAAGAAGGCTTGCGCTTCAATGATGAGTTTGTCCGCCATAAAATTTTGGATGCCTTAGGGGATCTATATTTGATTGGCTATCCTATCGTTGGTCGTTTCAACGCTTATAAATCTGGTCATGCATTAAACAATTTATTAGTTCGTGAGATATTGTCTGACGAGAATAACTTTGAAATTGTAACTTTTGATGACAATGTAACTTGCCCAATTGAGTATTTGCCATTGAATGGTTTGGCAGTTGAAGGATAAATACAGGAGTATACACGAAGTATCGAAACATTTACGCAATATTACATAGTGACGCTATAATTACATTTTTATAATATTCTATATTTTGAATATAAAGTATATATAGCTTTTTGAATTTTGTTCTAAGGCAGAACAGATAAAAGATACAGATGATTTTTTGATCATCTACTGTTTCCCCTCAATTTATGAATGGAGACAGTAGATGATTTTTTTTGTGTGTGACATTACAAAAACGCAGCGTTATCAAGTTTATTATAAGTTTTTATTTACATAACTTTACATTGTAATATCTGTATTTTTAGTTATTCACTAAGCGTAAAAGGGCTTTTTTTAGATTTTCATCAGTGGTGACATGCTCTGCAGCCTGTGATATAGTCCGTTTTGTGTTTTGGCTAAGAGCCTGATTTTCATTGGCTTTACAAGGTTTCGATAAGTTTGCCGATAACGCTAATGATTGTTTAGATGAATGATTATTAGCAGATGTTTTAGTTACTACAACGCGAATTTGCTTGAGTTGTTTAAATGTAATCGACTGCTCTGTTAGTACTTGCAAGTACGCATTCTGTAAATAACGAACATGGTTGGCCGCCGTCATTGAGCCCACACTGAGTATCAACTGCTCAGATGTTAAGCCTACGACCCAGCAGGTATTGAGGATTTCCTCAGGTAGACAGTCTACCAGTAGCTCTTTTACCTCATTGGTCGCTTTTAGATATAGCCGCATGTTATCAGCAAGAGTTTTAGGTAGAGCACTACCAGCAAAAGCTTGATGATCTATAAGCTGGGCAAGCCGATTAGGCTGTTTTTTTGACATCGTGATGACTCATCTATTAGGTGACAAACTCGATATGTAGAATAGACATGCTAAAAGCGATATATAGCAAAATTTTATGAGGTAGTTGACTAAACGGGTGGTGATACTGGTGTTAGTCACTATAAAAGAACGAGCTGTTGTGATAAGGATTTTATCATGTTTTTTAATGATTATATCCTCTAAATTAATTGATGTTTCGTCACGGATGACGAGCAGACTTGTATTAACAATAGGTAGTAAATTTATGAAACAAGCTTTATTAATTTTGTCAGTATTGGGAATGGGTATCGCACAGACGAGTGGTGCTGCCGAAACAACCTTTCAACCAAATAATACCTTGAGTTATACCATCACAAATATCTCTACTTCTGCGAACTATGGTTCTAGTCGCAACATCTACAGCACTAACAGTGGTGCTCATGTATATAGCAACGATGAGATCAGTCAAGCCATTGACAACCTAAGCGCTCATGCTAAACAAAAAGAATATCAGCTTGCGTCACTCACTAGCCGTTTGTCATATGAGCAGCGTCAACAGCAAGCAAGTCGTGTCCCTGATCGCAATTCTGCTCCTGCTATCGCAGCGGCAAACGCATCACGAGTCGCACTATCTAGAAGTTCTGGCTACTGTGCTCGCTATGTACGTAAAGCACTACAGTCAGCAGGTTACGAATTTACGCCTAATCCTTCAGCTTATCAATATGCCTCTCGTGGCACACTAGCCCAAGCAGGCTTTACCAAAATCAGTAACGATATGGAACCTCAAGTTGGTGACGTCGTTGTCTATAACCGCACATCAAGCCGTCCACATGGTCATATTCAGATTTTTGATGGCAATGACTGGGTATCTGATTTCCGTCAAAACAGCATTAGCCCATATAGCGGTAACTACAGCTATACCACATGGCGTGACTCGCAGTATGTTGATGATGCATCAGACCGTGGTATCTACCTTGCAATGGCTGATAAATAAGTATCAGTTAAACGAATTAAAAGTTTTCTCCAAACTCAGTAATGCTCTTTATGACATTGCTGGGTTTTTTTTGTGCTTTGAATCAGGCGATCTGATGATAATTACAGTCAAACTTAATATGGTAATCGTTATGCTTATCGTGTACCTATCGCCTGTGAGTTAGCATTAAAGCGCGAAGTTTGACCAATAGTCTTGATTATGAAAATCAGGCGGAGAGGCGTGGTCTGGGGCAAAGTACAGCGAGCGTTCGCCAAGCTGCAAGATAACACAAGGATGTATTTGCTCAATCAGCATGTCTGCAATAGCGTATTTCTGATTGGGCAGCTCGATCAAGTCAATCCCAAAGCGTCGCTCATGGTGATAAGACAAAGGCATTACAGGTGTTGTCGACATTCCATCTGTGAAAGAGATCGGCTGTTGCCTGTCATTACAAGCCCAATCAATAGCGATGCGTGTACGTCCATTAGCTTGGTATAGAGGGGGTGGAGGTAAGGTCGTAGGGTTGCGATAACTTTCAAATTTATAAAGCGCATAACGGCCATCAGAGCTCACATTGATTTCAATATAAGACTCGGTATGATTGAGTGACTTCAGCTCTTTATTAATGATAGTGCTGCCTGTGATAAAACACTCAAGGCAAGTTTCCTGCCACAAGTAATCAGCAAATCCGACTTGGGCTGATTGCCAAGTTGACCATACTAATTGGTCCGCTATGGCTTGACTAGGTAAGTCGATTTGATAGGATAACTGTAATTGCAAAGCTGGCTGCCTGACAATGTTAGCGGTTACGGTGATAGATATATGCCGTAAGTCATCTATAGGTACGCCCAGCTGTTTGGCATCATCTTCCAATAGATTAGTGGCTATAGAAAGCTCAAAAGATTGATTCATGGTTTATAAAGCTCAAGAGTGTTTATAAGAAATTAAAGGTGAGTCACATTATATTAATCAACGAAGCTAATTTAGCAAATTACAGCAAATCAAAAATATTAGGCAATATAAAAGCCGCGAGCAAAATGTATCGCGGCTTTTATATGTATCGTTACATCTGGCGGTAATATGAGCTATTTTGCTATAGGGTTGCTCAAATTAAGCTTGGCAAAATTTATTATTGTGCATAACGGGCTAGGTTAGACAATTTTGGGTTGGCATTTGGGTTTTGGCGTAGTAATAGTGCCATACGACCAATAGAGTGAACCAAAGTGGCATTAGCGGCGGCGGCAAGCTCAGCGCCAACGACGTCACGATCTTCTTTCGTGCCAGCAGGCAATTTTACTTTGATAAGTTCATGATCTGATAAAGCGCGATCAATCTCTTCGGTGATAGACGGGGTAATGCCTTTATTGCCAATCATAACGATAGGCTTTAGCTCGTGACCGATGCCTTTTAGGCGTTTGATAGTAGCATTATCGAGTTGCATAGAATTCCTAAGTATTAATAAAAATAAAAACGGTACTGTCAAAACAGTTATGGATCATTATAGATAATCTGTAACCATCTTGCATGAGATCAGCAGGATTTTGCACGATTTTACGTGACGAAAATGTTAAACTGAATGTTTGGTATATTATAAACGCTACTGCCTTATAAAACAGTTATTTAACCAATAGTATTTAGTCAGTTTGCAACCACCAATGAATAAATAGCCTGATTGATGACACCTCTTGCGTAATTGTCATCACATTCAAATGAGTGTGCTTGTGATATAAAGATCAAAGAGAGGGTACTCAGGTCTTGTAAAGTAATAGGAGCAGGTATTTTGGCCACGCGTATCGAAAATAAAAAACTGTCAAAGAGTAGCAGTGCTTGGATGAAAGAGCATATTGACGATCATTATGTCCAAAAGGCTCAAAAAGAGGGCTACCGTGCCCGTGCTGCCTATAAGTTATTAGAAATAAACCAAAAAACCAATCTCATCAAAAAAGGCATGACGGTGGTAGATTTGGGCAGTGCCCCTGGTAGTTGGTCACAAGTAGCGGGACAGTTGGTTGGTGACGATGGTATCTTGATTGCCTCGGATATTTTGCCAATGGATGCTCTGCCTGATGTTACCTTTATTCAAGGTGATTTTCGTGAAGCTGAGGTGTTTGAGGCGATTATGGCAGAAGTAGGCGATAGACAAGTGGACGTTGTATTGTCTGATATGGCACCCAATACAGCGGGAAACAGTGCGATTGATCAGCCGCGTATGATGTACTTATGCGAGCTGGCAGTGGACTTTGCTTTGTCAACCTTACCAGAAGGTGGCGTACTTATTATGAAAGTGTTTCAAGGCGAAGGTACACAAGAATTACGCAAGCAGATGCAGCAGGATTTTAGTAAGATTCGTAGTATCAAGCCAGGGGCCTCACGTCCACGCTCAAAAGAGATGTTTTGGGTGGCGATTAAATAGTTTTAACATCAATAAGTTGCTACTATTGTAAGCGAGTTAATCAGTCACCATAAACTATCATTATGGTCTTATAAAAAGCGCTACAATCATTAACTGAATAAACGTGAAACCTGCTTGAATTATGCGGGCCCGTACCGCATATCATGGTATATTACCTTTGTTTTTAGCATATGTTTTAGGCAAAGTCGTCTGATAATAAGCGTTTTACAAGCTCAACGATCGTATATCTATGTTTATCTCATACTGATTATTTATAAAAACAATTTTTAGGCTATTCATAAATCATATAAGTTTAAGTTAGCAGTTGTTTAAGTATCGAGATGAGCGTTAATGATGAGCAATACGCTTATAGACGTCACGTGTTTAATAAACACACCAATAAGTAAGGGATGGGAATAACTAGTGAGCGACATGGTAAAAAATACCTTATTGTGGCTGGTGGTAATCGGCGTTTTAGTGCTGGTGTTTAGCGGCTTTGATCAATCCTCTGAGCCGGATAATCTTAACTACTCTGAGTTTGTGACCGCTGTGTCAGAAAACC
Organism: Psychrobacter sp.; assembly: GCF_030454045.1. Taxonomy (GTDB): domain Bacteria; phylum Pseudomonadota; class Gammaproteobacteria; order Pseudomonadales; family Moraxellaceae; genus Psychrobacter. Next base: position 25,839 of record NZ_JAKDJE010000010.1, read on the forward strand.
AAGTAGCCAGTGTCGAAATCGACGGCGAACAGATCACCGGCGAAAAGAAAAATGGCTCAACTTTTGAGACCATTAGACCAGCTGTGTCAGATGATCAGCTAATGCCAATGCTACGTGAGAACCAAGTCGAAGTTCAAGGAACAGCACCAAAGCGCCAAAGCGTATTGATGCAACTACTGATAGCCAGTTTCCCAATCTTACTGATTATTGGTCTGTTTTTATTCTTTATGCGTAACATGCAGGGCGGCGCAGGCGGTAAAGGCGGCGGCCCGATGAGCTTTGGTAAGTCAAAAGCGAAGATGCTGACTGAAGATCAAATCAATGTAAACTTCGAAGACGTTGCTGGTTGTGAAGAAGCCAAAGAAGAAGTCGTTGAAGTGGTTGACTTTTTACGTGACCCAGACAAATTTACCAAGCTTGGTGCCACGATTCCTCGTGGTATCTTAATGGTAGGGCCGCCAGGTACTGGTAAAACATTGCTAGCAAGAGCCATTGCTGGTGAGGCCAAAGTGCCATTCTTCTCAATCTCAGGTTCTGACTTTGTTGAGATGTTCGTCGGTGTGGGTGCATCACGTGTACGCGATATGTTTGAGCAGGCGAAAAAGAGCGCCCCTTGTATTATCTTTATCGATGAGATTGATGCGGTCGGGCGTCATCGTGGCTCTGGTATGGGCGGCGGTAATGATGAGCGTGAGCAAACGTTGAACCAGTTATTGGTTGAGATGGATGGCTTTGAGGGCAATGAAGGCGTTATCGTCATTGCGGCGACCAACCGCGCTGACGTATTAGATAAAGCGCTATTGCGTCCAGGTCGTTTTGACCGTCAGGTACAAGTAGGTTTGCCAGACATCAAAGGCCGTGAGCAAATCTTAAAAGTGCATTTGAGAAAACTGCCAAACACTATCAGTGTCGATGCCAGCTCTCTTGCTCGTGGTACGCCAGGCTTTAGTGGTGCGCAATTAGCAAACCTTGTCAATGAAGCGGCATTATTTGCGGCGCGTCGCAACAAAACCAGCGTCGATATGAATGACTTTGAAGATGCCAAAGACAAGCTATATATGGGTCCTGAACGCAAATCTATGGTAATACGCGAAGAAGAGCGCCGAGCAACTGCGTATCATGAAGCAGGACATGCCTTGGTTGCTGAGCTACTACCAGGTACCGACCCTGTGCATAAAGTAACGATCATGCCGCGCGGATTTGCCCTTGGTGTGACTTGGCAGCTACCTGAGCATGACCAGACCAGCATGTATAAGTCAAAAATGCTCAATGATATTGCTATTTTATTCGGTGGCCGTATCGCTGAAGAAGTCTTTATCAATCAGATGTCAACGGGCGCGTCCAACGACTTTGAGCGTGCTACCAAAATGGCACGAGCGATGGTCACTAAGTATGGTATGTCTGATGCGCTAGGTATCATGGTGTATGAAGATGAAGATAGTTCACAAGGTTATTTTGGCTCTAGCAGCCGTACGATTTCAGAGGCCACACAGCAAAAGGTCGATGAAGAAGTGCGTCGTATGCTAGAAGAGCAATATGACATCGCTCGCGAGCTGATCGAAGCCAACCAAGACAAGATGCATGCGATGGTTGATGCTTTGATGAAGTGGGAAACCATTGATCGGGATCAGTTGCAAGACATCTTGGCAGGTGAAGAGCCACGTCCACCAAGAGTCTATCAGCCCAATGAAGTAAACTTGTCAAAAAATGATGTCAAAACGACTACTTCTACGCCGCCACCATTACCAGCGATGTAAGGCAGTTCTGATTGAAGTTTAATAAAAGGCCCTTTATCATAAAGGGCCTTTTTATTGTCATCATTCTTTTAAGGGCTTAGGACGACTTATGATTTACTGGTATCATAAGCACAGAGGAGCGCTACCTAAGCTATTGTATACACCTTATTCGTGATGGATTGCTCATGTCATTATTTCAGCCTTTACCCCATTATAAAATATCGAGCCGTGATAAAACGTTGGATTTGTCGCAGCCGCATGTCATGGGTATTCTTAACGTGACGCCAGATTCATTCTCAGATGGTGGACAGTTTAATGCAATAGAGAGTGCCGTTGCTCATTGTCAGCAGATGATGGATAACGGTGCAACGATTATTGATATTGGCGGCGAATCTACCCGTCCTAATGCAGATACTGTCGCGACTGCTGAAGAGATGCAGCGCGTGGTACCAGTTGTACAAGCCATTCGTCAGTATTTTGGCAACGATGTGTGGTTATCTATTGATACCAGTAATCCGGAGGTTATGCAGACAGCGTTTGATGCGGGTGCGGATATTTGGAACGATGTCAGAGCACTAAAACGTAGAGGTGCGGCAGCGCTAGCCGCTACCCTTGATATCCCTGTCATGCTGATGCATATGCGCGGTGAGCCAACGACGATGAATAGTCTGGCACAGTACGACGATGTGGTTCAGGAAGTGAGCACAGAGCTGAGTACACGAATCGAAGAGGTAACACAGCTTGGCGTCAAGCACGAAAAAATCATTATCGATCCAGGCTTTGGTTTTGCTAAAAACTATGAGCATCATTGTGCTTTATTAAGTCAGTTGGATAGCCTACAGGCATTGGGCTTACCCATGATGTTTGGTATTTCACGTAAGCGCTTTTTAGCAGAAGTATTGACCAATAGCGGTGTCAAAGCAGTGCAGACCACTCAAGCGACAGAACGAGATGCAGTGGGGACTGCTGCTGGGATATTTGCGTTGCAACAAGGCGCGAGCATTATTCGCACGCACAATGTCGCGATGATGCAACAAGCAGTGGCATTATGGCATCAACTATCCGCCTGTCACTAACATCATATTAACCAACATTTAAACAAGAGTATTTCTATGACGAATATCCCTCAGCCAGAACCGACAAATGAACAACGCCGTATCATTTATCAAGCCCGTCGCGGTTTGAAAGAGCTGGATTTTTATATTGATCCTTATGTCAAAGAGCGATATCTGATAGCAGATCCAACAGAGCAAGAGACATTTGCTCAGATGCTCACGCATGAAGACCCTGATTTATTGGATTATTTTACCAATCAAAATCGTCCAGCAGAGGATGATATATGGGCACTCGTTAATAAAATAAAAACATGGCGACACACCAAAGACTTGGTTTAGAGGCTTTGTATTTGATAGGTACAATACTGATGATTTCTCATGGCGCGCCCATATGACCCTAGCAACGGCACTGCGCATTGATACAGTTATTCATTCTACCAGTCGGCTACGCTGTCTGCTCTATGTGGGTTTAACTGCGATCATGATTGTCTTAGCGTGGCTTGCGGCTTTGGCATGGTGGCAATATTTGCTGATTTTGACTGTCTCGCTAGCCATTGCTGGCTATTTATTTCTGACACGTTTGACACTACGACATCTGAGTCAGCCGCCACTTGATCAACGTATGGATAAACAGTGGCAGTTGTTGATTCAGACAAGTCGAGGTGATGAGCTGTGGCAAGCACAGCTACTCTCTACACATTACTATCAATGGGCGATAAATCTTGAGTTCAACATAGTAGAGCCTTATCAGCGCCCTCTATCTATCACCATATTTCGTGATCAAGTAAGCCCAGAGAAATGGCGAACGCTTAGTGTTTTAGCCAATATTAATAAGGATTAAACAGAAACAGGGTAAAATATACTGATTGATATTCACGTTTCTATTTAGTCTTACTCATCTGTTATAGGCTTACGAATGCCTACATGTCATAACAAAATACCTATCTTGGTCTCCAAAGAGTTTTGTTATATTGAAACTCACGAATAAAGTATATGAACCAACTGCATTGTACTTCCAGTTTATGCCATGAAAAACCAGTATGGACAACGGTAGGCAGTCAGCTTGTATCATAAATAATATGACGATAAGAGGAAGAGATCATGAGTTTATTAGGGAATTTAGTGAGCCAAGTGGCCCGTAGTGCGATGAATCCAGAGGATGCTCAACGCCATCCAGTGAATCAGCGTATCAATCCACGTCGTACAGGTGGCTTAGGGGATATACTAGGCAGTGTGTTAGGCGGCAGCAACCAGACAGGTGGATACAATCCTCAGCAGTATGATCGCAAACCTGACAATGGCTTTGGTTTGGATGATATCATTGGTGGTCTGGCTGGTGGTAATCAGCGTGGTAGCGTCAGCTCAGGTGCTGGTGGACTGGGCGATATTTTAGGCAGTGTATTAGGGGGTCAGCGTAGCAATAGTGGTTTTGGCGGTAAGGGGATGCTTATCGCTGTCCTTATGCCAATGGTATTGAGCTGGATTAAGCGTAATGGCGGTATCGGTGGTGCGCTATCAAAAATCACTGGCATGGGCCATGGCGACCAAGCACGCTCTTGGATGAGTACCAATGAAATCAATGACAATCTAGACCAAAGTGAGATAAATCAGCTGTTTGATGAGCGTGAGATTCAGCAAGTAGCAGCCAGTACAGGTGCGAATGAAACAGAAGTGCGTCAAGGCTTGGCTGAATTACTGCCCGAGGTGATGAACCAGCTAACGCCCAATGGTAATTTAGATACCGAAGCGGAGGCTAACGAAGAAATTGATCAAATCATCAGCCAGTTATCCAACCGTCTAGGCACTTTACGATAATGGCCCCATGCTTGTGTTATAGCTACCTTTAGCTGTGTAGTCTGCTGCTACTTACGCAGACAGCTGATAGCGGCCAAAAGAGCACGTTTGTATAGCGTGCTCTTTTTTGTTGTGAGGAATTCAATAATACATGCTACATAGATATGTTAAAAATGGTGAACAAATGCGCAACGGTGCTGGTAATCTTATAAGATGAGGGTATCAGCCACTGCATAGGATATTGACGCATGCCGTTTAAGCCGATCCAAGCCGCTATTGCCATCGTCGTAGGTTTTATCATCTGGTTTGTCATTCCTGTACCGACGGGCGTCACCGCTGACGCATGGCACATGCTGGCTTTATTTATTGCCACCATCGTTGCCATTATTGGTAAAGTGCTACCCATCGGGGCGATAGCGGTCATCGCCGTGACGCTCGTGGCTTTGACGGGTGTGACCAGTGACAGCCCAAAACAAGCCATTAATGATGCGCTCTCTAGCTATTCAAGCCCGCTGATATGGTTGATTGGTATCGCAGTGATGATATCGCGCGGCCTTATCAAAACCGGTCTTGGTCGCCGCATTGCTTATTATTTTATTTCTATCTTTGGCAAAAAAACCATCGGAGTCGCGTACTCATTGACGGCGGCTGAGCTGATGATAGCGCCTATCACGCCGTCGAATACCGCGCGTGGTGGCGGTATTATTCATCCTATTATGAAATCTATTGCCCAAAGCTTTCATTCAACGCCAGAGGAAGGCACGCAAAATAAAATTGGTCGCTATCTGGCGATGGTCAATTACCACGCCAATCCGATTACCTCAGGGATGTTTATCACCGCCACCGCGCCCAACCCTTTAGTGGTAGACCTGGTAAATAAAGCTACAGGCGGTAACATTCAGCTGTCGTGGACAACGTGGGCGGTGGCGATGTTTGTGCCGGGCATCCTGTGTTTGGTGGTGATGCCCTTGGTGATTTATCTGATCTATCCACCTGATGTCAAAGTCACGCCCGACGCTAAAGGTTTTGCAAAAGACAATTTGGCAGACATGGGTAGCATCAGCCGCCAAGAAAAAATCATGCTCGGTGTGTTTGGCCTGATGCTACTACTCTGGGCCAATATCCCGGCGCTGCTATTGGGTGAGCAATACAGCGTCGATGCCACTACGACAGCTTTTATCGGTCTGACGACTTTGATATTGACTGGGGTGCTAACGTGGGAGGATATTCTCAAAGAAAAATCTGCTTGGGATACCATCATCTGGTTTGGTGCCTTGATTATGATGGCCGCTTATCTGAATGAGCTTGGCTTGATTCGCTGGTTTTCTGACAATATCGAAGCGATGATTGGTACGACGGGTCTGGGCTGGGTAGGTGCCGTGGCGATTTTGACGCTGGTGTATTTGTACATTCATTACTTTTTTGCAAGTACGACTGCGCATATCACCGCTTTATTTGCCGCCTTTTATGCCGTCGGGCTGAGCTTAGGAGCGCCGCCCATGCTATATGCGCTGATTTTGGCAGCAGCGGGCAACATTATGATGACCCTAACTCATTATGCGACCGGCACCGCCCCTGTCATCTTTAACTCAGGGTATGTGACCTTAAAAGAGTGGTGGGGCATCGGCGCTATCATGAGTGTGGTCAATCTGGTGATTTGGATAGGGGCAGGTATGATATGGTGGAAAGTGCTTGGCTATTATTAATAGGTATCTGAGTGTTAGATGAGTCACGGTTAAAACCGCTCATCTAATGTCTCAAGCGTGTAGTTGAGCGCAGCGAAACAGATATCAGTATTGAAGCCTCTATACTGCAAAAACCGTAATTGACGAGCCTTGTCTTTTGGCTCACGGGGCAATGTATTGCCGTATTTTTTGGTGCGAGCGGTCACCGCTAGCTTTAGCCAGTCAACGCCTTCGACCAGATTGTCATCACCATCTTCGACAAATTCGCTAAACTCCTCAGACTCTGCATTTGCCATATCGATCAGCTCATCGATGTTGTCTGGCATGGCTATTTTTTTTTGATAAAACGCTTGCTTGATACGCCCGCGTCCCCGACCTTTACGGATATTCTCACGTATCAGCATAATGGTGGTGCGGTAGTCACTTTGATAGCCTTTTTCCTCAAACTCATCAAGTAGGGCATCGATTTTTTCTGGGTCTTGTTCTTTGTCGATTAGCTTTTGCTTGAGCTCAGCCTTGCCGTATTCGCGCCGTGACAAGTAATAGAAGGCAAGCCAACGTAGCCGGCTCTCAGCTTTGATAGCATCAATCTCTGCTTGCTTTTGTTCAGGGGTGCGCAAATAAGCTTTAAGCGCGGTTGGTATATTATCGTTTTGGTTTTCTACTTCACTATCATCAAATGATGAACGTTCACTTCCGCATTCTGATTGCTCAAACGAGGGGGCATAGTTGTCGTTTTCAGCTACGTCATTCTCTGCATCACCACTATGTACGCTGTTCTTGACCTCGGCCAGCATCTCTTTGATACTTTGCGCCTTTGGTGGCTGATACGCAGGTGCGTCGTTAGGCTCAGGGCTAAAGCTCGCGGCTGGATGAAAGCGCTTTTTACGTTTTTTGGATTTAGAGTTTTTTTTTATCTTAGCAGAAGATTCTTCAAAGTATGATGTATCAACAGTAGGCTCACTAGTGCTTGAATGATCTTGATCTGGGTCTTTAGAAAGCTTGCTAGATTTACCTGATTTGTTAGATGTGTTTTGATAGGAGTGTTTAGTAGGTTTTTTTCGTTTGCTATCAACAGAACTAGCTGAGCCGGTTTTCGACTCAGCTAAGATTTCAGCCAATGTTTTAATTTTCATAATAAGTCATGATTATTTATAGCGGTCAATGATAATGGTTACTAGTGAACCATTATTGTACAGAGTCAGGTGCCAGTTCTGCATCGTCAGTTTCAGGCGCTTTGCTATCTTTTTTCTTACCAAGCTTTTCATCACGAATTTTGTCTTCGATCTCTTTGGCGATAGCAGGGTTTTCTTTTAAGAAAAGCACAGAGTTGGCTTTACCTTGACCGATTTTTTCATCGCCATAGCTGTACCAAGAGCCAGCCTTGCCAACGGCACCAATCTCGACACCCAAGTCAATCACTTCGGCCAAGTGGTTGGTACCTTCGCCATAAGTAATCTCAAACTCAGCTTGGCGGAACGGCGGTGCCATTTTGTTCTTGATGACTTTAACGCGAGTTTGATTACCGATGATGTCATCGCCATTTTTGACCGCACCAATGCGGCGAATGTCCATACGTACAGAGGCGTAAAACTTAAGGGCATTACCACCAGTTGTAGTCTCTGGGCTACCAAACATAACACCAATTTTCATACGGATTTGGTTAATAAACACAACCATACAATTAGAGCGTTTAGCATTACCAGTAATCTTACGTAGCGCTTGGCTCATCAGACGCGCTTGTAGACCCATATGTGAGTCACCCATCTCGCCTTCAATTTCTGCACGCGGAGTCAAAGCTGCGACCGAGTCGATAACGATCATATCGATTGCGCCTGAACGCACGAGCATGTCAGTAATTTCAAGCGCTTGCTCACCGTTATCAGGCTGCGACAGTAGTAAATCGTCGGTATTGACGCCTAGCTTGCGTGCATACACAGGGTCAAGCGCATGCTCAGCATCGATAAACGCACAGGTGCCCCCTTGTTTTTGACACTCTGCAATGGCTTGCAAGGTCATTGTGGTTTTACCTGAGCTCTCAGGGCCATAGATCTCGATGATACGACCTTTTGGCAATCCACCAATACCAAGCGCGATATCTAGACCAAGAGAACCTGTTGAAACCACATCGGCATCAAGAATGGCTGAATCATCACCCAGATGCATGATGGTATTTTTACCAAACTGCTTTTCAATTTGACCTAATGCCGCTTTTAGGGCTTTGGCTTTATTGTCGTCCATACTGGATTCCTTTTTTGATAATTGATTTGGCGCTATAGATAAAAGATTTATACGTCTAAGAGTGATAACTGGTGCATACTGAGCAGCGCTAATAAGACAAATCATATAGCTATTAGCGCTCTGACAACTGGCTTAAATACACAGGTTGTCATATAACTGCTATCAGTAGTAATATCGAGATATCGCTCTACTATACAGTAAAATTAAATAACGAGAGAAGTAAAAATAAGTTCATAATCAATTACAGTTACAATAGCTTTTGAGTCGGATATTAACGACTAATAGCTATCTGAATCTCTGTAGTGCTATTGATTTGATAAAGTAATTATAACAAAATCCAAGCGCTATATTGAGTCTTGGACGATGCTAAACGACACTGAATGTCGTACAATATAAGAGTGAGGATTCGTGAAGATAGCCATCTGTTCAAATGTATTTTTGAACCTGATAAGTGCCTTATTTGTCAATAGAATTATGAGTTGTCCACAACAAAAGATAGAATAATTTTTATCGATTGTGAAACATCCAAAACAACTGAATTATTTTAAAAAATATTTAAAATAATTTCTTGTGTCGATTTATTTTAATTAAGTTATTGTTTTTAAAGGTTTTTAAAATTGTACAAAAAATGAACGATTTTATCTTAACCTTTAAGTTACCTAGGCACATGGTTGTCAAGTGGTCACTTATACACAGGGTTATCCACAGCTTATGGGGAGAACTCTCGAAGCCCTTATAGCATCTATGTTTGCGTGGGACGTTATTATATCTGATTTGACGAATATTGATTGCTTGAAAAGAGAAGAGGCGATTTTTTACCAAAAAATATCATGGTTGGCGCTATGTTTCACATAATAACCATTTATAGTTTTTCGCGATTATCATATTACAGGCCTTTAAAGTCAGGTTTGTGACGTAATCAAAGCGCCTAACAAATCGTTAAACATATTTATAGGTGTTATGGCAAGCTTATAGACAAGCATAAAAAAGCGGCCAATTGGTTAGCCGCTTTTTTGAAATGATTACAAGTGCAATTTTACTTATCAGTCTTTGATATAGATCAAATCCCACACACCGTGACCGCGATCAATACCGCGACGCTCAAACTTAGTCATTGGACGAAAGTCAGGACGGTCAGTGAAGTTGCCTGCGCCTGCTTTGTTGGTTAATCCAGCAAACCCATCCAAAACTTCAACCATCCAAAATGCATAATGCTCCCAATCCGTGGCTGTATGAAACCAACCGCCTTTTTTTAGACTGCGGGTCACGATGGTCATACGATCAGGGCTGACGAAGCGACGTTTGTAATGACGCTTCTTTTGCCATGGATCAGGGAAGTAGAGCTGGATACGGTCAATATGATTCTCTGGTAATTGCTTCAGCAATTGAATAGCGTCGCCATTGATAATTTTGACATTGCTCAAGTCTTGAGTGCCTGCCATGTAAGCACATTTACCGATACCAGGCTCATGTACTTCGACGCCAACGAAGTTACGCGCGGGCTCTGCGGCTGCCATCTCAATAAATGAATCACCCAAACCAAAACCAATCTCTAAGGTCAGCGGTGCGTCAGAACCATTCGGGCTATCAGCGAACAGCGCTCGCAGGTCATCAATACCTGAAAGGTCGCCATCGCCGAAACTGTTATTGACCAGATACTCAGAAAACTCTGGTGCAGTCAGCGCAAGCTCAGCGTTTTTGTTCATGTGCGTGCGCCGCTTCATAAACGTATTAACGATGCGGATATGTTTGTCAGAGCTAGGTTCAATCTCTTGGCTAGCGTTTGTATCCGTATCGATAGGCGCATGAGTGTTATTAGAGGTTTGCTCATCAGTAGTATTATTACTATTGATGGTGTCATTGATATCAGAATGTTGACTCATAGGATTTGTAAGGCTTAATTAGGTGAGTGATGTTGGCTCATTATAAGTTAAATCCATACAACTGTGAACGTACAATCCTATTTTAGCGCGTTTGCTGCTCAGTTCTGTCGTTTCTCTATCCTAGATATGGGTTTTAGCGTTATCATAGTGTCATCGTTAAGAGATATTTTTCCTAAGAGTCAGTAGAGCGTATTGCCATGCTATTTATTGAGACGGATTCACCGCCACCGTTTTATCAAGAGTCATTAACACCTGCTAAACGCAAGCAACTGGATCAATGGTTTATCGGTGATCGTACCCAGCGCTATTATCTCAAGCGCTTTGAGCAGTTTGATCAGCAAGGCTATCTGTCACCTAAGTGGCATTGGGCTGCATTTTTTATGACGTTTCCTTGGCTGTTATACCGTAAGCGCTATATGGATGCCATTGTGTATAGCGTAGCAGGATGGTCATTTATTCAGCTTAATGTCGCCATTGTGCTTGTTGCCTTTGAGTTTGTGGCGATGTCTTATGTGCCAGACGCTTATCAAATGGCAACGCGGATTGGTATTGCTGCGATTATTTGGTTGTTTTGGTCTGCTATGGTGGCACGCTGGACAGATGCATATTATTACCGGATGGCGCGACGTGAGATTGCGGATGTGATTAATGATTATCCACGTGATGAGGCTGCCCAAAAAGCGCATTTGAAAAAAGAGGGCGGCGTCAGTCTATTCGGTTTAGCACTAGGGTTTGGCTTTTTTGCTTTTGCGTTACTGGTGATTAAGGTTCAGTTTTTGCCCATCATTGCCAAACCAAAAGAAAATGAAGTGTTGTTTGATGCTTATGATATTGCCAAGAATGCCCAAAACCGAGTGGCATTGATTTATCAGCAGACTGGGCGATGTCCTGTAGATTTGCCACTCAGTACCGAGCAGCAACAGGTACGTATGCATGTCGATAGTCAAGCGGCTGGTGTGCTAGAGACGGATTGCGCGGTGATTGCTACGATCCAGAACGTGACATTTCCAATCCGCTATCTGAACGAGCAGACATTGGTTTTTTATCATATACCAGACAGTGATAACTGGGATTGCACAAGCTCACTAAATAAAAAACAAGCCCCTAAAAATTGCCTGTCTAACTAGGGGCTATACCTATCTAGTTTTTGCTAGTGTTTAGAGTCTGTTGCGGTATCGTCTGGTTCGTCAACTGGCGTCGCTTGGCTCTTCAAGGCTTCGTAGAAATCGGTCAAATCCATCTTGCGCGCTTTGCCGATATCTTCATCAAATAGGCTTTCAAGCTCTGCCATCGCTGATTGTGCGGACTCAATCATGCTGGCTTCATCATCGTAAATGGCTTGCTGACGCTCAATTAAGTCATCATCATAATCACGGAATGTTTTTACTGTCTCTCGAGCTTTTTCCGGAGAGATACCGAGTAGCTGTAGCGATTCACGTGACATATCTAAAGATGACAAGTAAGTCTCACGCCAAATGTGACGCACACCAACTTCGCGTAAGCGGTAGTAATGCTGACGATCACGCGCTCTGGCTAATACAATCAACTCAGGATAGTTTTTGCGTAAATACTGAGCGGTAGTGATGGAGCGCTCTAGGTCATCAATGGCCAAAATAAAGACACGCGCCTTTTGAATACCTGCAGCTCGTAGAATCTCGGGGTTTTTTGGATCGCCGTAATAGACTTGGTTACCAAATTTACGCACGAAATCTACTCGGTTGGCAGAACGTTCAATGGCTGTGAATTCAATATTATGCATACGAAGCACACGACCGATGATCTGACCGACTCGGCCAAAGCCTGCGATAATTACCTGATGCTCATGATCAGGAATGGTGTCGTATTCTCGACTTGGTTTGCGTTTGGCAAATAATGGTTCGCCTATTTTTTCTAACAACAAAAAGGCTAATGGTGTCAGTGCCATTGAGATCGTAACGACAAGGTTTAGCGTATTGGCAAGATCAGGACGTAAGACACTTTGGGCGGTGGCGACACTGAACAGAACAAAGGCAAATTCACCGCCTTGTGCCAAGGTCACACCCAATCTGATACTGGTTGGCCAGCGGTTGCCAGATACTTTGGCAATGGCTGCAATCACTGCAAATTTGATAAACATTAAGGCGAGGGCACAGCCAATGATAAATATCGGCTTGGCCAAAATGAGTTTAACGTCAGTGAGCATACCGACTGACATGAAAAATAGACCCAATAGCAATCCTTTAAACGGTTCGATACTGGCCTCTAACTCGTGTCGATACTCAGAGTCAGCTAACAACACGCCTGTCAAAAATGCACCTAGTGCCATTGATAGACCAATTTGACCCATCAAAATAGACACGCCCATGACGATAAACAACGCGACCGCTGTTAGTAGTTCTGAAGCACCGCTTGAGGCCACAAACTTAAAGAATGGTCGAACCACATAACGACTGGCAAAAATGAGACCAGCAAAGACTGCGAATACTTTCCCAAAGTACAGTAAATCGTAACTTTGCTCACGAACCCCCGATAGGAACGGAATGACTGCTAATAAAGGAATAACCGCGATGTCTTGGAATAGTAAGATAGTAAAAGCTTCGCGGCCATGTGTGCTCGAAAGTTGCTGTTTTTCGGTCAATATCTGTAGCACAAAAGCGGTCGAGGAGAGTGCTAAACCAAAGCCAACGATAAAAGCAGTATCTAGCTGTAAGGCGAAAAAATGGTGCAATAGCCCCATCAATAGTGTACCAGTCAGCCCAACCTGTAGACCGCCAAGAACGAATATAGAGCGACGCAGCGCCCAAAGCCGCGAGGGTTGCAGCTCAAGCCCGATGATAAATAGCAGCATGACCACGCCAAACTCTGAAAAGTGCAGTAGACTTTCAGCATCACCCGCCACATCCAAACCGCTTGGACCCAATATAAGCCCTGTGATGAGGTAGCCTAGGACCGTTGCAATACCGAAGCGTTTACCAAGGGGGACAAAGAGCAGCGCTGCTCCCAAAAAGATAGTGGCTTGTAACATTAAATTTGGTGAGCCGGCGGCGGCAGCGAACATCTGGAATCCTCAGAAATTAGGACAAAATAAGCAATTTAAAACGGGTATAACTAACATTAGACTCGCGAAAAAATATAGCATCAACATACATTATTTTTTGCGATAAATCTTCCAAACACCATTATCTGCAAGCGGATTGTTATAAGCGTCGTTGCGGCGCTTGCGCGGTGTTTGCCTGCTGTCGACAATCTTAAAATCAGGCAAAGCATGGACGATAAGACCAGTACGATAAAAACGTACCCGTTCAGGCTCTAGCATCTCACCCTTGCTATCGCGGCAAAAAACATAAGCGCGCAGATCAATAAACTCACGATGAGCGACCAAACGCGCTTCGTCATCATTATCCAGTACCGCTGTCATGCGAGCGACTTCATCATCAGTGTAGTCACCACATTTATCAGTCAATGCACCAACTGAGCCAAAGCTTTTAGATTCCTTGGCTCGCGTTTTGGTTAAATGTAGGCGCTGAACATGGTAGATAAACTGCGGTATCTCAAGACTGGCTGGAAGCGGCAGATAATCAGGTGGCATATTGGCCGCTGGATAAAAATCCTTGGCGCGCTCAAGTAGATTTTGCCAACGTTGCTGATAAGCCTGTACCTCCGCTAAGTTGCCTTCATAGATAGGCATATCGCGAATCTGGCGCAAAATATCAGGCGGAAATTGCTCATGACGAAAGTTTGCAATATCCTCTTGCAGCGTCGATAGCAAAACTTTGGCGTGTTTTTTGCCGTCTTTTGACGTAGGATCATCGATATAGTCTGGGGCGACAAAGGGTGCTGAACGTCTAGACATAATGTTATATCATCAATAGATCGTGAAAAGGGGTAGTCAGTCTTAAGTATACAGAATTTATATCAAAAATATGGTCGAGAGATAGGGTTTTTCATCACTTTTAACATGCGATTACAATCGTAGAAACAAGTTTTAGGCAAACTTAGGTCAATATTCATTTTTTATCGATATATGTCTTTTGTTCTTTGACACCGTGTCTAGTAATTAACAGGCTTTGTCACACAGCTTATCGAGTATCATTTTTATGAGCAAACATTTATCAGATTCGACTGTTTTTTCTGAGCGGCGTGCTTCATTGAAGATGATTGGCAAAATAATACTCAGAACTATTTATACAGGAATGATAGTCGCACTTGGGTTTTGGTTGCTGATGATGTCAAACATGGGGCCTGCTTATTTGCCAAATGTCTGCAATGGCTGCCTCGATATGTGGATTAGAATGACGCTGCTCATTGCTGGTATAAGTCTGTGGATATTAGTCATTATGTGGTGTATCTGGCACCTGCTACGTATTGTCTATGGTTGGATAAAACATCACCAGTAGCAGGCAGCTATTAATGATTGTGCCCAATATGTCCCCCAGCGCCAGCAGGCATGCGATCTGAGATGTCACAAATCAACGTATCAGCATGCGCGCCAGCATGTGAATGAGCAGCGCTTTCGACCTGAATGGTGGCGTGACTGATGCCCAAGTCTAATAAACCCTGCTCCAGTTCTGCAATTAAGATACTGGCGTCTAAGATACTCATGTCTCCATCGACTACTACATGGCAGGATAGGGCGTGTAGGCCACTGGTAATACTCCAAATATGTAAATCATGGACCTTTTGTACTTTAGTATGGGCGACCATGCGCTGCTCGATATCTTCTAAAGCAATACCTTTAGGCGTGCCCTCCATCAAAATATGTACTGAGTCGCGCACCACGCGGTAACCACTAACTAATATGAGAATGGCGACAATCACCGATGCCACGGCATCTGCCCATACCCAGCCAAACCCCATCATCAATAGGGCGGCGATGATCGCGGCGACAGAGCCCATCAAATCGCTAAGCACATGCAAGTACGCGCTTTGCATGTTTAAGTTGGCAGGTTTTTTACACTCTTTTTTAGTATCACTACCATGACTGTGCTCGTGTCCGTCATCCTCTGCCGCATGACTGCCGCGGTGCATGAGCCACGCCACCAAGATATTGACCAACATACCGACCGTTGCCACAATCAGCATACCTTGCGTCGCAATCTCAGGCGGGGAGTTAAAGCGCTTGATGGCTTCATAAAAGATCATCAAGGCGATGATCACTAAAGTTGCGCCATTGACTCCTGCCACCAAAATCTCAAAACGTTTATAGCCAAATGTCTTTTGGTGCGTGGCTGATTTTTCACCAATTTTGAATGCCATCAAGGTCGCGCCCAAAGCAACCGCATCGCTCAGCATGTGACCTGCGTCGGACAATAGCGCCAAGCTACCAGTAAGCCAGCCGCCAATAGCCTCTATAAACATATAACCTGTGATGATAATAAAGCTAAACAGCAAGGTGCGCTGATAACCTTTGGTATCTTGCGATGATGACGATTCTAACTGGTCGTCATGGTCGTGACTGTGCTCATGGCTATGGTGATTATGATCGTGCTCGTCAGTGCTAAGATTATTTTGATTCATAACAACACTCAAGTCAGCTAATAGCGAGGTTCAGTAAACAATATCCATTGTGGTTCGGGTAGCAGGAGGCTTTTGGATGCATACCACCTAATAGTGGTTATAAATCTAACATAGCCACGCCTGAGAAGCTGTAACGACGAAGTAAATAGAGCAATATGCCATATGAAAAGCACCTGCAAGGGAACGAGCTTACCAACCAATGGGGTCGATATCTAAGGTTAGCTTGAGATATTTGGCACTCAGTAGAGCCAGCACTGGCTGCCACCATTGGTTTAATACATGATGTAAGTGCGCACGATCTTTGGCTAAGAGTAGTAGCTGCGCATGATAGCGGCTGTTCTTTTTACTCATTGGGGCATCAATAGGACCGAGAACCACAAGATGGTGCGCACTGGGTAAGTGAGCAATGGCATCCTTGAGCGCTTGTGTGGTGGCTGCCAGTGTTTTTCCTTCACAGCGTATCAGGGCGGCATGACTGTGAGGCGGTAAGCCCATCATTTTACGCTCTTGCAATAGCTCGCGGGCAAACGATAAATAACCATCTTTGACCAGCTTTAAGAGTAATTCATTATCAGGCTGTAGGGTCTGTATCAAGACGCGACCCGCTTTGTCACCTCGACCAGCACGGCCAGCTACTTGTATCATGAGCTGCGCTGTATGCTCAGGTGAGCGAAAGTCTGCCGACAAAAACCCGCGATCGGCGTTGGGTAAGCAGACCAATGTCACATTAGGGAAATGATGGCCTTTAGCCACCATTTGTGTACCCACCAATATGGCAGGATCGCCTTGATTGATTTGCTGATAGATATTTTCCCAGCTGTCTTTTCGTCTTGTGGTATCACGATCGATTTGGATAATTGGATAAATCACTTTGCTGGTTTGGGGATTGGCAAAAATCGCATGCAGATTATCGCTGAGCCTTGTCGTACCCATACCTTTGGCATCTAAGTTTTGACTGCCGCAATCAGGACAGACCGTAGGAATGTAGGCTTGCCAATCACAATGATGACATTTTAAATAAGAGCTACCTGATTGGCTGTTTCGCTGAGATTGGCTGTTGTAGTGAACGGTCAAATGTGCGTCACAACGCGGGCAGTCTGCTTGCCAACCGCAAGCCTCGCACAACAAAACAGGGGCATAACCGCGGCGATTCAAAAATATCAGTACTTGATCACCTGCTTCTAGCGTTTGCTTGATAGCGCCAATCATGGCGTCTGTCAACCCGGTGTCATAGCGATTGCCATTATCTTGTGTTTGTTGGTGAGTACTCTGCAAACGCGCATCAATCAGCTGCATGGTTGCAGGCTTGGCGTTACCAGGGCGCGTGAGCAATTGATACTCTAGTAGCTTACCATCCTCAACCAGTTTTAGATGCTCAAGAGAAGGCGTTGCTGTCCCCAGTATCACTGGGATTTTGTGTTGCAGACCGCGGTAGAGCGCCACATCGGCGGCATGATAACGCAGTGTGTCCTGCTGCTTGTATGAGCCATCATGCGCTTCATCAACGACAATCAGCCCCAGAGCGGCAAAGGGATAGAGCACTGCTGATCGTGTGCCGATGATAATTTGTGCATGACCGGTGCGGCAGTCTTGCCAGCCTTGCAAACGATGAGTATTGGTCATGCCTGAATGCAGCAAAACGATGTGAGCGGCGAAGCGACTGGCAAATCTGGCGCGCGTCTGCGGTGTCAGTCCAATCTCAGGCACCAAGATCAGCACTTGTTTGCCAGCTTCTAAGACCGCTTGCATCGCTTGCAGATAGACTTCTGTTTTGCCGCTACCAGTAATGCCATTTAACAAAAACCCGCTATAAGTCTCAGATTCATGAGCAGCAATGATGGCATCGACGGCCTGCTTTTGCTCCTCATTGAGATCAAGCGGCATTTTTGCCAATCTGACAGGAGAAGGGGCTTGTTTTGGTTGAATATAGCGCTCGATGAGGCCTTTGTCTTCGAGCGTTTTTAAAAATGCTCGTTGCATCCCTTCTAGTAATAAAACGTCTTCACTGGCACCGCGCTCACCATGCAGTTTTAGCATATCAAACTGCTGTTTTTGCTTTTTTGCATTGGCATGAAAATCATCATCAGTAATATGCGGCAATATTCGCCAATGGGTAATCAGTAGGTCTAGTGGTTTGCCTTGGCGCACAAGGCTCGGCAAAATAACAGCCAAAACATCACCGAGTGGGTAGTGATAATAGCGGCCGAGCCAATAAGCCAGCTTGAGCATGCTGGGATCTAAAATAGGGACAGCATCCAAACACTTATTAATCGGTTTGATTTTATTGACGGGTACAAGGCTCTCCTCTTTATTGACATGAGCAATCACAATGCCAATCAAGGTCTGTCGACCAAAGGAAACTTCAACGCGGCTCCCAATTGGCGGCATCGCACTGTCTGGCGAATCCAGCATATCTGCAGGTAAGCCATAGTCAAATACCCGATAAAGGGGTACGGGCAGCGCAACTTGTACCAACATAAATAGCTTCGCAGTCTTATTAGGTTAATGTGATATAAAAGGTAGAGACAAATAAGCTTAGCATGATGCTAAGCTTATGGTAGATTGACTTATAGGGATCTGTCTGAGTAAAACTGACGATCTATCTTATTCAATATATAAGATAGATTCAATTTCGACCACGCCACCTTTAGGTAAGGCTGCGACTTGTACAGCAGCGCGTGCAGGATACGGTTCGCTCAAGTTCGCCACAAACACTTCGTTTAGGACTGCAAAGTCGCTCAAGTCAGTCAAAGATACATTAAATTTAACCACGTCATTGAGGCTACCACCAGCTGCTTCGCAGATTGCTTTGATATTCTCAAATACCTGCTCAGCCTGCGCTTTGAAACCTTCTCTTAACTCCATCGTTTCAGGATCAAAACCAAGCTGGCCTGAAATATAAACAGTGTTGCCAACTTTGACAGCTTGTGAGTAAGTGCCTACAGCAGCAGGTGCTTTATCTGTTTGAATCGTTTGACGAGTCATATAATGTCCTTTTGGTATTTTATGGACGGATGTACTACTAAACGCTTAGCAATATTCCGTATCGTTGTTCTAGAAAATATTAGAATCACAACATTGGCTGTTCAGTCCGGATCAGCGAGTAAAATCGCTAGACGGACTGGGTTATTATAATTGATATAGCCGTATGATGTTAGGAAAGCCTAATAATGATCGCAGCTCACGGATGCCTTGAGCGAGATGCTTACGGCTACGCACAATGATATGAATGATGGTATCGCTATTACGAACGTCAACCGTTTCAACCCCCATATTCAACTGGCGGAGGTGGTAGATCACCTCACTGATTTGCTCATCACTAAGCGCAACAGAGAGTTTTAGGTAAGCGGGGAAGCGGATTTTGCCACTATTTTGTATGTCGCTATCCTCCGTGTCCCCTTGTGTAACAGCGTTATCACTGCGCCAACGCAGCTGAATAACCTGATAGGGATTGTCTTTACGAATATCATCAAGAGAGAAGCATTTATGTCGATGGACGACCAAACCGTGTCGAGATAAATGTCCAACGATAGGGTCGCCATAGATGGGATGACAGCAATTGGCAAAATCAAGCTCCACTCCCGAGGCGTTGGCGATCAGTTGTTGAGGCTGAGTCATGTCATCGTGATGTGCTTTGTCCTGCAGATCGCTCACTTCATCGCTGAATAGGCGAGTGACCACCAATTGAGGTAACAATGTACCAGAGCTAATTTGTTCAAACAGCGCATTTTTTTCAGTCACACCGCGCCATTCAGTCAGATCTTTCCAATCATCCTCTGTTAGGTCATCGAGCGTTTTTTGATAGGTTTTGAGGGCGCGATCTAACGCTTGACGACCATGATGCTGCTTGTCAGCGGTAGATAAGTCTTTGAACCAACGTAATATCTCTTCACGCGCTTTGTTGGTCACCACAAATCCTAACCACTCGGCTTTTGGCTCTGAGTGGCTATTGACTTCGATTTCAACTGCTTGGCCGTTTTTTAATACTGTACCGAGCTTTGCCGGTTTGCCATCGATATTGGCCCCAACAGCGACGTTACCGACCATGGGCCCGACTGCATAGGCAAAGTCTAGTGCCGTTGCCCCTTGTGATAATTCGTAAGCTCGACCTTTTGGACTGTAGCAAATGATTTTACTTGAATGTAGATAATCCATTAGGTCATTAATGGTAGAGACTGCTGCAGAAAAGTTCGGGCTATTTTCGTTGAGGTTGTCTTCATCGACCAAATCTTTCATATTGCGCAGCGAGGCTTGGATAACGGATTGACTGACTTCAGAGGCGTGCTCTGCACCGATAACGCCCAGTCTTGCGGCACTTTGCATTTGCTTGGTCAAAATCGTCACTTTTACGACATCGTTGTCGCGCTCATAAATGAGCGTGAGTGATTGATTGCCACCTGGTAACGGCCTGCGAATATTATCCGCGATATGGGTATCATCAATTTGATACTTTTTAATAAGATAATACGCCAACTTGTCACAAGCTTCGATATTATCGAGGACAATCTCAAATGCATAGTGACGTAGCAGCGTGTTAATTTCTCCGCGATTGCGGAAAAACTGACGGTAAATGACCACGCGATTGTCTAACACTTTGACCAGTCCGTTGAGCCCCAAATTATTGAGCACAATGCTCAGATAACGATGAATGGCTTCTCTTTGGAAATTACGCCCAAGTCCATGCTGTAGCAGTTTGTCAGATATCTTGTTGTACATATCAGAATCAAGGTTACGATAACACAGCACCTCAATATAATCGGCGATATCATTAAGACCCATCAAGCGTGCAAATGGCACATAAAAATCTAACGTTTCTTGTGCTGTCGTACGTTGTTTTTCAGGGCGCACGGCATCAAGCGTGGACATATTATGCAGGCGGTCCGCAAGCTTAATAATGAGTACCCGTGGATCTGCGAGTGTGGCGGTCAAAATTTTGTGAAAGGTCGCGGCTTTATTTTGCTGCTTATTGTGAGAGGAGGATTTTAGTTTTGTCACACCATCGACCAGCCTAGCCACTATCTTGCCGTAGCGCTGCTCGAGCTGCTCGTCACTCACGTCGGTGTCTTCGACCGTATCATGCAAAATCGCTGCAATAATTGTATCTCGATCTAAGC
Source organism: Psychrobacter sp. (assembly GCF_030454045.1). Lineage (GTDB taxonomy): Bacteria > Pseudomonadota > Gammaproteobacteria > Pseudomonadales > Moraxellaceae > Psychrobacter. The sequence continues at coordinate 46,843 of NZ_JAKDJE010000010.1, forward strand.
GAAAGCCCGCCAGTATCTCAGCCACTGCGATAGGGTGAGTGATATAAGGTTCCCCTGATTTACGCTTGTCTTTAATGTGCGCAATATCACCGAACTCACAGGCATCAACAATGTCACGGCGCTCAGCAGCAGTGAGATAACCGACTGAACGCAGCAAGTTATATTGAGCGTCATCGACGAGATGATGACTGAGTTTGGGTAGGGTTTGACTCATAAATGACGATCCTATTTTCCATGACTGACTGACTTGATTATGGATTGAAGTAAGCAGTAAATGGTGACTGAATATTGACCAACCATACGAAACTTAAGTAGGGATAGGCCATTCTCTAATTAATCGCAAATCGCATTCAATGTCAACTGATAAGCGAGTAGGCGATGAAAAAATTTGACTCAGTGGGCTATTTTGATAGATAAATGGCTATCAAAACAGCAAATACAATACAGTTACAACCAAAAAACCACAGCCTATGCTGTGGTCTCTATTGTCAGTTAGAAGCTTGTTCTTGATCACAAAGCCATGATCAGCTTTGAGAATTTAAAGATACAAGTTTCCCTGAAATCGGCTGTTAAAAACTGTGATCACCTGACAATGCTAAATCTAATGAACTTGTTGCAAAATTGTGTTCTGGTTGGCTTAGGATGTCGTGTCCGATTTTGCCAGCAGCAATTTCACGCAAGGCCAATACAGTAGGCTTGTCATTGTCGACGTCAACCATTGGCTCAGCGATACCTTTGGCCAGTTGACGGGCGCGCTTACTTGCGACCAAAATTAGCTCAAAGCGATTATCCACATTACCCAAACAATCTTCAATCGTCACTCGTGCCATAAATAGCTACCTCGGTTGTTTTATTTGTGACCGACCGTGCCCGCCACATAATAAAAATAATATCAAATACATAAAAGGGAATAGCCAGACATTATAGCATTTTTTGCCGAGTTGCGTCGTTGCTTTTTTTGCAGCCTATCGGATAAATATCAGCTAAGGGTCAATCGCCATTTCTTATTCTTTTACTTCTTATTCTTCTACCTGATCGTTCAACAAGTTGCTGATCGTGCGTTGGTAACGTTGCTGCTGGCGAGCAAGGGTTTGTCTATCTGCCACAATAATGGCTTTTAGCTCAGCGAGTGCCACATCAAAGTTGTCATTGATAACCACATAATCGGCATTTACGTATTGTGCCATTTCGGTGACCGCGCCAGCTAGACGGCGCTCGATGACTTCTAGACTGTCTTGAGCGCGGGTTGAGAGGCGTTGGCGTAGGGTGGTCAAGCTGGGTGGCAAAATAAAAATCATGATAGCATCGGCAAAGATTTCTCTGATTTGTGTGGCCCCTTGCCAATCAATCTCCAAAATCACATCAATGCCTGCTGCAAGCTGAGCGCGTACGCTTTGCTCTGAGGTGCCATAATAATTGCCAAACACTTCTGCATGCTCTAAAAACTGGCCTGCATTGATACCATGGGTAAAAGTGTCGATGTCTGTGAAGTGGTAGTGCTGACCATCGATCTCACCTGGACGAGGCGCACGAGTGGTATGTGAGATGCTCACTGAAAGATCATTGGTGGTGACTAGCAACTGCTTGACCAATGAGGTTTTACCAGTGCCAGACGCGGCGGTGATAATAAATAATGAACCTGTCATACAAAGTATCCTAATGGAATATGTGCGAGTAAAGTATGTCCTAATAACGAACCAAAAGACGTATCAGTCAGAGACACAGACTGGAAAAAACAAAAAACGCCATCATGTATGGCGATAGAAATCATAGTAGGTGCACATTATAAACTGCTTTTATGCGAGTAGAAGCGAGTTTTGCAATACGGTATTGATATCTTGATATGTGTATGTAGCATATTGCGATGCGTGTGCTGCTATTTTTGAGGGCAATAAAAGTAAATTATGCTAAAGTAGAGCATCGATTTTGCCCCACATTTTACATCAAAGCTGTTAGGCATAAGCTTTATATATAAATTATCCAACGATAGGCGTTCTTATGCAAATTTATCTTGCCAATCCCCGCGGATTTTGTGCTGGCGTGGACCGTGCGATAGCGATTGTTAACGAAGCATTGACACGTTTCGAGCCACCCATTTATGTCCGTCACGAAGTTGTCCATAATAAATTTGTGGTGTCAGATTTGGCAAATCGCGGTGCAGTATTTGTTGAAGAGCTTCATGAAGTGCCAGATGGATCCATTGTTATCTTTTCTGCCCATGGCGTCTCCAAAGCGGTTGAAGATGAGGCTGAGCGCCGTGATTTGACAGTGTTTGATGCGACTTGTCCTTTGGTCACCAAAGTACATATCGAAGTGGCAAAATTTGCCCAAGATGGTATGGATGCGGTGCTGATAGGGCACGCAGGTCATCCAGAAGTCGAAGGTACAATGGGACGCTTCAATCGTCGTCATGGTGGACAGATTCATCTGGTTGAAGATGAAAGTGATGTTGCAGCATTGACGGTACAAGATGCCGAGCGTTTGGCTTTTGTGACCCAAACAACACTATCAATGGATGATACCGCGCGCGTTATTGATGCATTACGTGAGAAATTCCCTAATATTCAGGGCCCTCGCAAAGATGACATTTGTTATGCCACCCAAAACCGCCAAGATGCAGTCAAAGACTTGGCCAGTCGCTGTGAAGTGGTTTTGGTGGTCGGCTCACCAAACTCATCAAACTCTAATCGCCTGCGTGAGCTTGCTGAGCGTATGAATTGCCGCGCGTATTTGATTGATAACGCCAGTGAGATGGAGCAAGGCTGGCTTGATGGCGTGCAGAGTATTGGCGTGACTGCTGGAGCATCGGCGCCTGAGGTACTAATCCAAGAAGTCTTGCAGCAGCTACAAGATTGGGGCGGTGATTTGCCAAGCGAGCTCTCTGGTATTGAGGAAAACGTCATATTTAGTCTGCCGAAAGCCTTGCGGATTCCTGTCACCCAAGTTGGTAAGTAATTAGGATACGCCCTCGTATTTGTATGAATCATCATTTATATGGATAAGCTCGCATGAAAGAACCAAAAGCCAGATTTGTATTGGCAGAAGCCACGCTCGCTGAAGTGAATAAGCAACTGAAACTCAATATGCTTGTCATGGTGGCAGTGGTCTTTGTACTATTTATGAATATCATGAAGTTTATGGCAGAAAAAAGCGTTCTTTACGCTGTACTCGCAATCATAATGATTTGCTTACTGTTCTTTATACAAAAAGCTCGCGGTATTCTCATACTAAGAAAACAAGAGCTTACCCATAAATAGAAAATACAAGCATAAATAAAAAATACAGGTGAAAGTGCCAAATATAGGAAATAGAGAATAGTTATGACTGCTTATTACAAATTTATCAAACGTGAACAGCAAGACGATGGCGTCAGTGTGGCGCATTACCAGCCAACCAAGCATGCACAAGGCGCTTGGAATGAGCATGAGCAGCATATGGCACCAGCGACAGGTCTTCTGACAGCTGAGATTAATAACTTTGCGCCACAAGCCAATACCCGTATTGCTCGTGTCGGTCTTGATATTTTAGGCCTGATACCGCTCGATGACTTTACCATTAGTACTCGCTGTATTCGTCCTGGCAAGACGATTGAGCTGATTGAAGCGGTTATGAGTAGCCGTGGCCGTGATGCCATTATTGCAAGAGCATGGCGACTCATTACGCAAGATACCAGTGAGATTGCAGGGCTTGAGGACCAAAAGGCCATTTATCAGCCTGATGATCTGCCTGTTTGGGACGAGATGAAAGGCTGGCCGGGCGGTTTTATCGAAAGCGTGCGTTTGGTAGCGACAGAGGATCGTCGTCCTGGTCGAGGTATGGTATGGATCACCAATGACGTTGAGATGATAGAAGGCATACCAACGGATGATCTGGTACATTTATTAGGGATGGTCGATACGGCCAATGGCGTGGTACCCCGCTTGGGCCTTGGTTTATCTAAGTTAGAATGGATGTTTCCCAATACCGATTTGCAAATCCACATGCACCGCGCACCCAAAGGGCGCTGGTTGGGTCTTGAAGCCGTACAACAATATGGCAATGATGGCATTGGATTGACCAGTGCGGTACTACATGACGTATATGGACCCTTTGGCCGTAGCGAGCAAATCCTAACCATTCGTCCGATGCCACGTTAAAAGAGAAAGAATCAACTATCTAGTAATTTTGGAAAACGAAACCATATGTTGTAATCGATTAATTGTACAAATATTGGAGAAATGGTTTTAATAGTAACTAATAAGACGATATTGCCAACAAGGCGATATCAATCGACATAGAGGTTACTATGAAAGCATATACTCAATTTTCCAAAAAACTGACGACTATTTGGGAGTTATTAATAGAGGTTTATTCAGAATAGTGGTTAGCTTTTGTTCTTGCGCTAAAAAATGACTGATACCAGAACGCCGCCTTGGTAAACAAGCGCGGTGTTTTTTATGGAATAAGACTTTTGAGCTTGAATTTTTTTTGGATGCCCCTATTAGTATAGACAGTTTAACGGTATCACATACGGCGGGGTCTCTAACATTATGAGAGCGGCCTTAGTGAGTATATCGTTATCTTATAATAGGTCTTTCATAGAATTTAAAGGAGTTTTTATGAGTGAAGCAACTCAAGCTGAAGGTCTGAATCCAGAATTAAAAAAACATACGTTTGAAGCGGAAGTGGCGCAGTTGCTGCATTTGGTCACGCATTCACTATATTCTAACGCTGATATTTTCGTCCGTGAGCTCGTCTCTAACGCGTCGGATGCTTGCGATAAGTTGCGCTTTGAAGCCACCAATGATGATAGCCTTTATGAAGATGATGGCGAATTAAAGATCCGCATTGCTGTCGATGAAGACGCCAAAACCCTTACCTTTACTGATAACGGTATTGGGATGAATGAGACCGATGCCATCGAAAACTTAGGTACGATTGCAAAATCAGGTACCAAAGCCTTTTTGGATAAATTGTCTGAATCACAAAAACAAGACGGACAATTAATTGGTCAATTCGGTGTTGGTTTTTACTCTGGCTTTATCGTAGCAGACACCATCAGTGTTGAATCACGTAAAGCGGGCGAGCCTGCGGATAAAGGCGTACGCTGGGTATCAGATGGTACAGGCAGCTTTACGGTTGAGCCAATTACCAAAGACACGCGCGGTACCGCGATCACTTTGCACCTAAAAGAAGAGTATAGCGAGGGTGAAGACAACTATCTAGATCGCAGCAAGATAAAGCGTTTGGTTAATAAATACTCTGACCATATCAGTCTGCCCATTCAGATGCGTAAAGAGATCTGGCAAGAAGATGTAAAAGAAGACGAAAGCGACGACACACCTGCTGGCGGTGAGATGGTACTGACGGATGAGTGGGAAACCATTAATAAAGCCAGTGCGCTATGGACACGCTCAAGCTCTGAAATCGAAGATGATGAGTATGTCGATTTTTATAAAAACATCACTTATGACATGGACGCGCCGCTTACGTGGACGCACAACCGTGTCGAGGGCCGCGTACAGTATACCCAGCTTTTATATATCCCTAAAAAAGCCCCGATGGATCTATACACTCGCGAGCAGCAGCACGGTCTAAAGCTTTATGTAAAGCGCGTCTTTATTATGGATGATGCTGAGCAGCTATTACCGATGTACTTACGCTTTGTGAAAGGGGTGATCGATTCTGCCGACTTACCACTGAACGTGAGCCGCGAGCTACTACAAGAGTCACGTGATGTAAAATCTATCCGTGATGGTAACGCGCGCCGTATCTTGACTTTGCTGGCAAGCCTTGCCAATAGCGAAGACAGCGATAAGCAAGAAAAATTTGCGCAGTTCTATGCAGAGTTTGGCGATGTCATCAAAGAAGGTCTGGGCGAAGATGCCGGCAATAAAGAACGTATTGCTAAGCTATTACGTTATGCAACCAGCACGCAAGACGGTCTTGAGACCAGCTTTGAAGATTACAAAGCTCGTATGAAAGAAGGGCAAAAAGCGATCTATTATCTAACGGCTGATAACTTAGCCGCGGCAAAAAACAGCCCGCAGCTCGAGCTATTCAAGAAAAAAGGCATCGAAGTTATTTTGATGACCAGCCGTGTCGATGAATGGGCAATGAATTTCTTGACCTCATTCGATGAGACACCGCTACAAAACATCGCAAAAGGCGCGGTAGATTTGGGTGACTTGCAGGATGAAGCCGAAAAAGCCGAAGCCGAAAAAGCTGAAGAAACTCTAAAGCCTGTCGTTGATAAGCTCAAAACTGCACTGGGTGATCGTGCTAAAGATGTCAAAGTCTCGACGCGTTTGGTTGATAGCCCTGCGTGCTTGGTTGTTGGTGAAGGTGAGTTATCGCCACAAATGATTCAGATGCTCCAGCAAATGGGTCAAGATGTACCAGCGAGTAAGCCAACACTAGAGGTCAATCCAGATCATCCGCTGATTAAAAAGCTTGAGAGCAGTGAGCAATTTGACGACTTGGCACAAGTGATTTTTGATCAAGCATTGTTAGCAGATGGCGGTCAGTTAGACGATCCAGCCGCTTATCTAAAACGCGTTAATGAGCTATTGATGAGATAATGTCTGATTATTGATATAAAAGGAAGCCTTGTGTGTAAGGTCTCCTTTTTTTATTTAGATTTATGGTCGTATTTGAATGAATTTTACAAATCATACTTATCGTCTTGACTGACAATCCGTTACAATCGCGATAGATTAGCGAGCTAGACTATTAGGCATGGTTAATCATCTTCTATAAACATTCCGTCGTGAATTCAATATAAATAGATGTCTAGAGCTGTGAGGAAATCGTACGTCGATTGCATCAAGTGGCGGTTATATCCAGACAATTATCATTGGGTCATTTTATTTTTCTCGACTGGCTAGAGGTCTAAGTCTTTGTCACTTACGTCGTTAAAAACCGTATCGCTTCAGCGTTTTTCGCTCAACTTCGCTGCCAATATTATTGCAACCTTGTGGATGCTAGTCGGCTCAACGCGAGCGTTTTCTTGGGTAAAGCCCACTTTTATACAGTTTGCTGTATTTTCACTATTAGCACTTGGCAGTAATGTCCTGTTTTCGTGGTTGGCTGCTGAGAGTGGCAGCATATTCAATGAGCAGGGGCTGGTCAGCTATTTGATCTGGCCGATGATCATTTTGTTAAGCGGTATTATTTTGGCACGGCGGGCCAGCAATCAGTCGTTGGTATTTGTACCAGTCGTCCTATGGTTAGTGGCTGATACATTGTCAGCGCTACTACAAAGCTTGGTGCAATTTTTTGGTAGTTATGGTTGGTTGCCTGATTGGAGCTATTCGTTTTTACCGATATTGTTTTTGGTTCTGTTTTTATGGCAGACGCTCGCTTTACTATGGATTTTTTCTCGTCGTCTGCGTCTACCATGGTGGGAGCGAATCATCATATTGGTTGGGGCGGTGGCGTTATTGACTATTTGGCAACGCAATGTCGCTGATCAGCCTATCTTTAAGCAAATTCCGATAGAGCCTGTATTGGAGGAGGCGGCACTATATGAGCAGCCACGGTTATTGCAGCAAGCATTAAATAGTATAGACCCAAGTATCGATGGCAAAACCGACTGGTACTTTATGGGAGTGGCAGGGTTCTCGGGTCAAAACGTTTTCCGTTCTGAGATCAATAAGGTACGTGAGCTGTTTGACGTGCGCTTTGGTACCAGTGGGCACTCGCTATCGCTAATTAATAATACTTATAGCTGGATGGATGAGCCAATCGCAACCAAAACCAGCATCCTACGTGGACTAAAGAAGATTGGTCAGCAGATGAATGCTGATGAAGACGTATTGTTTCTCACATTGTCCTCCCATGGTAACCAAGATATTATTCAGTTGGCCAATCCACCGATTGCGATGGATAATATCGATGCTGCATGGCTTCGTGAGGCGCTAGATGCCTCTGGTATTCGCTGGCGCGTGATTGTGCTCTCGGCTTGTTACTCAGGCTCATTTATCGATGAGCTGGCTTCTCCAACCACGGTAGTGATTACGGCATCGGCTGCTGACAAGCCCTCATTTGGCTGCACCAATACCGCTGAGATGACGTATTTTGGTCAAGCATTTTTTGCCGAAAGCTTGCGAGGCAACACCAGTTTTGAGGATGCTTTTGAGGATGCCAGCATACGAGTGACGGAGCGTGAAAGCGCAATGGGATTTGAGCCATCAGAGCCGCAGATGGCGATCGGTAGTTTGATGGAAACCGCGCTACCTGCTTTTGAGCAAGTACTATTTAATAAGTCGCGCCCATCGGTAGCGAGTATTACAAATAATGCGGCTTCAACAACCGTCAATGTCTTATCGGATGACTCTACCGACTTGCCAGTAGACGTCAATATAGCCGCTGAGTAAATACGAAATATGATTTAATCTATTGCAAATACTACTATCATATTATGGGTATTTATTAACGATCATTATTGATTTATTTTAGATAAAAAGGATATCACTCATGCATCATTCTTATAGTCATAGTTTGTCTAACCATAAACAGCTTACCCAAAAAAGTGTGAATCGCTGCTTCAACGGTGAGCAGCATTATTATAGTCACGAGTCGACATCGACCAAGACCACCATGACTTTTAGTGTTTATCTGCCTGATGAAGCGTTGGCCGGACGACGCTGTCCTGCGATACTGTATCTATCGGGTCTGACCTGTAACGCTGATAATGTCACTCACAAAGCGCATTTCCAACAGAAATGCAGTGAGCTTGGTATGATACTGATTGCACCTGATACCTCGCCTCGCAGCAGTGACGATGTTGAGGTACCAAACGATGAGCGTTATTTTGTTGGTCAAGGCGCAAGCTATTATGTTGATGCGACTCAAGCGCCTTGGTCAGACAATTTCAACATGCAAAGCTATATCGTTGAGGAGCTATATGATTTGTTACGCTCAGAGTTTCCTATCGATAGCATTGGTATAACAGGGCACTCGATGGGTGGGCACGGGGCCTTATTACTAGGATTTAAGTATCCGAGTAAGTTTGTCAGTGTGTCGGCGTTGTCGCCAGTGTGTGCCGCCAGTGAGTCTGCTTGGGGACAAGCTGCCTATACAGAGTATTTTGGCGATGATCACTCATTATGGGCACAAGCCGATGCGGCGCAGATGATCGAAAAAGTGGGACAGCAGTATGCCAGTATTTTGGTTGACCAAGGCGCTGCTGATAATTTCTTAGCAGAAGGGCAACTACAAACCGCTAAACTACAAGACGCTTGTGTAAAAGCCAAACAGCCCTTAACATTGCGTTATCAGGCAGGGCATGACCACAGCTATTATTTTATTCAGACAGTGATTAATGATCATATCGAGCATCATTGGCACATGGCTCAGATGAGCTAAGCTGCCATACAGGTGGCCGTGATATGTTTTTCGCTATCTCATTCCTGCTCAAAAGGTGATTTTTATGGCAAGTTATCAAGATTTGACAGCTTCCAATGTGAAAGATAAATCAGTAGATGCACGCTCTACAAAGGTAACGATGCAAGCCGATATGGACGCTGCTTTGGCAAAAAAGCAACATGATGTCGATAGTGACCACGTATCCGAAGCGAAAGCAAAAGAGTGTATCGCAAAAACCGTCAACGATGCGGGCGAAACCTTACTTGATGAAGCGCAAATATCTCGCGTGATAGAGATGGCATGGGAAGACAGAACGCCATTCGGTGCGATAGAGCATAGCTATGGTCTCGATGAGACTGGAGTTATCAAACTCATGCGCCAAACGTTAAAGCCATCGTCTTTTCGTTTATGGCGCAAGCGCGTGAGTAACCGTGCCACCAAGCATGAAGCAAAGCGCTCTTTCGAAATTGGCCGTGCTTATTGTAAGACCCAATACAAGCAGCGCTAAACAACTAAGTATTTAGTACCAATATGTCAAAGGCTCGCAGCATATGTGAGCCAATTAGAATTTTCTTTTAATCTATCCATATCTTATATAAACATGAATTAGGTAGCCCAATTATGAACAGTCCTGCTAAACCTTATCTTATTGCCCCATCGATACTCTCAGCTGACTTTGCGCGGTTGGGCGAAGAAGTGGAGAGGGTATTAGAGTCGGGTGCTGATGTGATTCATTTTGATGTAATGGACAACCATTACGTACCTAATTTGACGTTTGGTAGCATGATTTGTAAGGCATTGCGTGACTATGGTGTGGAAGCGCCAATTGATGTCCATTTGATGGTATCACCTGTCGATAGTATGATTGAGCAGTTTTTGGAAGCGGGGGCGAGTATCATCACCTTTCATCCAGAAGCCAGTCATCACGTTGATCGCTCTCTTCAGCTTATCAAAGATGGTGGGGCAGAGTGCGGTTTGGTACTCAATCCTGCCACATCATTACACCATCTAGATTGTGTGATGGATAAAGTGGATCAAATTTTATTGATGAGTGTTAACCCTGGTTTTGGTGGTCAGTCGTTTATCGATAACACATTGGACAAAATACGTCAGGTACGTCAGCGTATCATCACCAGTGGTCGAGATATCAGATTAGAAGTAGATGGCGGTGTCAAAGCCAGCAACATTCGTGCGATTGCTGAAGCAGGGGCTGACATGTTTGTCGCGGGTTCTGCGATATTCAACCAAAAAGACTATAAAGCGGCTATTGATGAGATGCGCGCAGAGTTGGCTTTAGCCAATAATAGCTAATCTGCATATTGTGACATGATCGATAAACGGTGTTGGCGACCAAAAAACAGTATTGAAGTAGGCCATATCATTTGCAATTGTGCGTAGTGGCCAGTCATGTAAAGGTGAATCATGGACAACAAACATTCTACCAACTCATTGAAACCTTCTGAGACGATGAAACATACTGATCAGACACCGAAAAGTGAGACACAACGTAGCTTGGTGCCAAAAGGCATTACGGTTGGCATGGCTATATTTGCGCTGGTACTAAGCTTGGCAGGTTATGGTTTTAGATTGATGGTCGGCGATGATTTTACAACAGTGCTGCGCCATGCAGCGGTCATCGTTCCAGCCTTTGTGCTGGGTATTCCGCTGTTTTTTTGGCTGGGTTCGCGCCTGCTCAACAAAGTTAAAGGCATGCATATCGAAACTCGTAATGCCTTAACGCTTGGCTGGCTGACCGCGTGCGTGGCCATGCTGTGGCTGATGGGGACTTATAGTTAAGTTGTTATGTGCCTCGCTATACTGCACAAACTAAGGGGTTTTGCGTATCGTACATATCAAATACCCTGTTATGAGGACAGGTTAGTGTGTATGAGCGCAATTCACCCTTTTGTGACTGCTTACTTTTCATTCATAAATACGTCACGCTGTTTGGGCGTGACTGGACGCTTGCATGTCAAAACCTTCTGATAAAATCTTCGATCTTATTTTTCCCAAAGACTTACCCAACAGTTTGTTTATCATCCTGATAGTGGCTTGTCTGCTGCTTGGGCTGTCATCCTTACGTCATGGCACCGACTTGCAAAGTTGGCTCAATGTCATCGAAAACTGGCTACTGATGCTGCTGATATTTCCTACGGCGACAGCGACTGTTGCCTTGCCGTTTAAATACCGTGACCCATCGCTTGAGCTCAAGCTCATGTATTATCTGGGTATGTTTGTCGCTTTCTTATTTACCTTAGCAAAACTGCGCTACTGGCGCTGATCGGCGCATGTGCTGGCGCAAATACTTGACACAAAAGCGGACTCTAAAATAGAAGACTTACGTGACAGCCCTTGAATTTCATGGCCAAAGCGTCCATTGTATGAGTAAGACAGATTTACCCGCGTTACTGTAAGATGATAGATTTGCCGAATGCGTTTGTTTTCAATAAATAACGGCTTTGCAATCACTAGTTTCTCTACCAGTACTAAACGGGATAATAAGGAACATATTAATGCCATATGATATCGATAATGATATAGAAGTAGACAACGAAAGTAGCGATCAGTTTGCAGGGTTTGCCAAAGAAACCACCTTAGAGTTAGTGGAAGCAGATGATGGTAGATTGTTGTTGCGTGATGCCGAGCAAGATGAAGCGCCGCTGATGACCATTGATTTTTCTGAAAAACTCAAAGACATCCTCGGCAGTGATACGCAGGCGATAGGTCAGCATATGATTCATGCTGCCATTCAGGTGATCATGCAAAAACAAATGAGCCAGTGGCACGCCCATGTCTATGACAAAGAGCCGGCGCACTATAGCTAGTTGGCTGGTGTACTGCACTAAGCTGGCCGATGTACTATAGACAGATAGTCAGCTAAAAACCTACGGCCAAAGCGCCATGCGAGTGATAGTAGAAAAAAGTAGCAGATAAAACAGACAAAAAAAGGGCTTATCAATCGATAAGCCCTTTTTTGTATTCAAATAATCAGCATTACCGTATTATTTGATTTTTGCTTCTTTAAAGATCACGTGCTGGCGGACTTTAGGATCATATTTTTTGATCTCCATTTTGCCAGGCATCGTGCGCTTGTTTTTGGTCGTGGTGTAATAATAGCCAGTACCAGCAGTCGATACTAATTTGATTTTATCTCTCATGATAGCTTTCCTTTAGATGGTGGTGATAAGCGCGTGGCTTAAACTTTTTGACCTTGTGCGCGCAAATCTGCTAACACTTTATCAATACCAACTTTGTCGATGATGCGCATACCTTTGGTAGACACACGTAGACGTACAAAACGGTTTTCTGACTCTACCCAAAAACGATGGTTGTGAAGGTTTGGTAGAAAGCGACGACGGGTTTTGTTGTTTGCGTGCGAAACATTATTACCCACCATAGGGCGCTTTCCAGTCACTTGGCAAACTCGAGACATGGCGAACTCCTAATCTATGAGGCATGAGGGATTCTCATACCAGTCTGGGCAAGTTGCGCGTTTTTGCGGCATGGACACAGCAAGCGGCAGCTTTGCACCAAACAAAACTATATGAAGGTTGAGCTGATATGACTGTTACTAAAGGCAAATAACAGACCCACCAATTCAGAAAATTTTAAAGCCGACATTTATACCATAAAACAGACGAATACTCAAATATTTTTATGATAGTTGTTGGTTTAAAGGAGAGATATTATACCTGAAATGAGCGTGCTATGTCGTTGATTGTTTAATAGTAAAGATTAATTTTTAACCCCACTCTCAACTTCGAAAGTGATTGAAAAAAGAAGAGCACCTCACTAA
>NZ_JAKDJE010000085.1 GCF_030454045.1 Psychrobacter sp.
TCGCCTAAAAAATAGTCGCTGTCAGTGCCATGGTCGAATGTTCAACACGCCCTAGATAACGGGATTAATCGTTGGAATTTTTTGAGTAGTACGGCCGTTTTGTGGCGTCTCATTGGGTACTGCGGTAGACGGCTCATCACTTGCAAACTTAGGATTGTGTGTCTGCGTTTTGGGCGATACTGGCAAACCAATCTCAGCCAAACTATCGGTCTGTCCTGATTGAATATTGTCACCCTCAAACAAACGCTCTTCATTATCACGAGCCAGACTGAGCGTTTCAAAATCAAACAGCTCACGATCAGCTAGCTGTGATGGCGCCACGTTTTGCATGGCTTTAAAGATAGAGGCAAGACGCTGCGGATGCGCATCATCCCATTCGCGCAGCATATCGTTGATGACGGCGCGTTGTAGATTGGTCTGACTACCGCATAAGTTACAAGGAATGATCGGGAATTCTTTTAATTTGGCATACTCGATGATGTCTTTTTCTTCGACATAGGCCAATGGACGAATCAGCATGTTTTGCTTGTCATCGCTCAGCAGTTTAGGCGGCATGGATTTGAGCGCGCCACCATGAAACAGGTTCAAAAAGAACGTTGCCAGCATGTCGTCGCGATGATGACCAAGCGCAATTTTGGTCGCACCAATCTGCTTGGCAAAACCATATAGTGAGCCGCGGCGCAGGCGTGAACACGCTGAGCAATATGTTTTGCCTTCTGGCACCACGCTTTTGACAATACTGTACGTGTCTTTTTCTAAAATATAATGCGCAATGCCCTGCTCGTTTAGGTAAGCAGGCAGAATATCTTCCGGATAGCCGGGCTGCTTTTGGTCGAGATTGACCGCAACGATATCAAAATGAATCGGAGCGATGCGTTTTAATAATAATAAAATATCCAGCAAGGTGTAGCTGTCTTTGCCGCCTGATACGCAGACCATCACCACATCGCCATCTTCGATCATATTAAAATCACGAATTGCCCAAGATACTTGACGACGAAGCTTTTTTTGTAGCTTACGAAAGTGCGCTGATTCAGTCGGTGCTTGTGAGTCAGCAGCCCTATCCTCATTACTATCCTCTTCAGCGTCGGCCTCTACACTATAACGATTAAAGCCTGCTTCATTAGACATATCATCAGACACATCGTTGGTCTGAGAAGGGTTGTCTGGCGTAAACAAGGTTGCTGTGGTCATAAGTTACTCAATATCTTTATAAGAATGATTTTACTATAAAGCGATTTGCTATAAAGCACCGTCAATGATGCGAGATGGTCGCTGCTTTAAAAGCGGCAATTATAACAAATAATGCTAACAGATTGAAAAGATGACAGTAATACCGACTGTATTTTTATCAGGATATTATTGGATATGGCTTTGTCGCCTTTGTGACGCGTGATTGGTCGCTTCATGGTTCTGTAATAGCCGTATTTTTGCTAAAATAGCCGTTTTCGTAAACCAATAATAGATACTACTATGACTAACGTTACTTTGCAGAATCCTTCAATGAATCAAGCGTCCGATACCAACGATACTCCTCACAAAAACCAAAATGCCGTGGTGCTTTTATCAGGTGGTCTCGATTCGGTGACGTGTTTGTATTGGGCAAAGGCACGCTATGCCTCGGTGACAGCGGTCAGCTTTGACTATGGGCAACGTCATAATAGTGAGCTTGTCGCAGCAAAGCGCATTGCTGAGACAGCAGGCGTCAACCACAGAATTATCGACATTGATATCGCCCAGCTTGGTGGCTCATCACTCACCGATCACAGCATGATCGTACCAGACGGCGATACCGACAAATTCCCTAATAAAAAGCGCGATGAAATCGATAACGATGCTATCCCTAATACTTATGTGCCTGCACGTAATACAATTTTTTTGTCTTATGCTCTAGCCGTCGCTGAAGTGACTGATGCCAATCATATCGTCATTGGGGTCAGCTCAGTCGATTACTCTGGCTATCCTGATTGCCGTCCAGAGTATATCGAAGCATTTGAGCACATGGCCAATCTGGCGACAAAAGCGGGCGTTACCGGTCATCGCTTGTCTATCCAAACCCCACTACAAAAGCTGTCCAAAGCCCAGACTATTGAGCTTGGTCTCTCATTGGGCGTTGATTATGGACAAACGATTTCTTGCTACCGTGCCGATGTGAACGGACTTGCTTGCGGCGTTTGTGACAGCTGTGCGCTACGTCGTCAGGGCTTTGCTCAAGCTGGCGTCACTGACCCTACTCATTACCAAGCTGGATAGAGATACTGACTTTTTATCAAACAGCGGCATCAATCAACATTAGCGAAACATTCGCTTTCATTAACACAGCACGTCGATATTGTATTTTTATCAATATACTTGCTATGGTATGGACAATCATTTTTGCCAATTGAATAGATTACATGTGATATAGGTTACATGAGATATCACCAATGATTCAGTCACTCACATATCAGTGATCCAGCTGTCTGTTGATTATAAAATCACATTGAATACCAGAGTCAAAAATTGACACTACCTGTAAGAGGATATTTATGAAGTTATTGCCATTACTCCCCCTAGCCTTAGCGGCCGCGTTCGCAATGCCGCAGGCGAATGCTACTGATATTAAGCAAAGCAATATCAACTCATGCGTCGATGGCGCAGTTAAATATAAAGTCGCTAGTAAAAGTGATGCGATAAAGTTATGTAAGTGCACTATCGGTGTGCGTAGCAACATGACCATCGGTCAGATGTGGGAGATTGAGAGCTACGCAAAAGACAAAAAAGATCCTTCAAGCTTGCCTTATGTCAAAACCATGCAAAAAGACTTACAGCAGTGCACAGTCGGCTTAGATCTAAAGCAGCCGCAAAAACCTGCTTAACAAGCATGCATTCGATATACAAAAGACTGGCCATTGCCAGTCTTTTTTGTTGCCAATGGATGAGCAAAGTGTAAAACTGATTGTTTATTTCTCTTAATCTGCCTAGAATAAGAAGATTCATCCTAAAATCAACGTAAACAATCAAATCACAACCAACCAAATTATAAATAGAACCGATATAAATCAAAACAAATAAGGATTTTACCATGGCAAAACCAACCACAGAAACGATCAACCTACCCGACTTTCCAGTGACCATCGTACGCAAACTTGCTGGCAACTTTATCCATGATGAGATCAGTCTCAAAGAGATGGTTGCCAATACAGACAAAGGCTTGATTCTTTACTTTTATCCAAAAGACAATACACCAGGCTGTACCACGCAAGCGACGGAGTTTACCTCACATCTTCATGATTTTGATGACTTAGGTTATGACATCGTTGGCGTCTCTCGTGACAGCGTTGAGTCACATGAGAAGTTCATCGATAAATACGACTTACAGATCCCACTTGTCAGCGACACTGATGAAAAGCTATGCCAGTATTTTGAAGTGATTAAAGAAAAAAACATGTACGGCAATATTACTTTGGGACTGGTGAGATCAGCATTTTTATTTGATAAAGAAGGCAAGCTGACCCACGCACAGCGTAACTTACGTGCCAAAGATTATACCAGTCGTCTACTCAGCATATTGGCACCATAACCTGATCGTTATAACAGAGTACATTTTTGTCGCAAAAACGATAAAACGCGCGAATATAAGGCTCTGAGTCACCGGTCAACACATACACTTACAATCCCTTCTTACTAGAGAATCATATGAATAAACAGTCTGGTACTACTACTGATAAGGCGCCGCAAAAAATCACGCGCAACGTCTCTGTTGCCGTTATCGGTGCAGGCACGGCTGGTCAAAATGCCTTTCGCCAAGCGAGCAAAATTAAAGACGATGTCGTCATTATCAATGAAGGGTTTTGGACCACTACCTGTGTCGCTGTCGGCTGTATGCCTAGCAAACTGCTGATTGCAGCCGCTGACCGTGCACACGATGCCAACCATTCTGGCGACTTTGGGGTTCATGCCACGGTAAAAATAGATGGCAAGCAAGTGATGCAGCGCGTGCGTGATGAGCGCAGTCATTTTGCAAGCTATATCAAAAAACAAGTAGATAGCTGGCCTGATCACAAAAAGATCGATGGGCGTGCTCATATTAACGAGCAAGGGTTAATCGAGGTCAATGATGAGCTCATTGCCGCAGAGCAAATCATTGTGGCAACTGGCAGCTCACCTTTTATACCTGACGGTTGGGCTGACAAACTGGGTGACACGATGCTCACCTCTGATAGCGTGTTTGAGCTTACAGACTTACCCAAATCTATGGCAGTAGTAGGCGCAGGAGCCATTGGTCTAGAGCTTGCACAAGCATTTACGCGCTTGGGCGTAGAGGTTACGCTACTCAACCGAGTCAAACAGGTTGCTGGTCTCAAGGATAATGATATCAACCAAAAAGCCATCGAGTGCTTAAGTCATGAGCTTACCATGCACTTGGGAAGCAAGATTACTGATGTGGGTCAAAAAGTAAATAAAGACACTCAAACTGCGTTTATTGAATATGAAGACAGTGCTGGTGAGTCAAGACAATGGCAAGGCGACTGTGTCTTGGTCGCGACTGGTCGCCGCAACAACATCAAGCAGTTGGGTGTCGAACATTTAGGCGTTGAGCTCGATGACAAGAACCGCCCGAAAAACTTGAGTAAAAAGACGGGTCAAATTGGTGATTCAGATATCTATATCGTTGGAGACGCCAATGCTCACATTCCTCTACTGCATGTAGCGAGTGATGAGGGCTATAGTGCTGGCAACATAGTCTGTGAAAATACAGAAGATGCCTATATCCGTCCGCCGGCTACTCCTTTTTCTATCGTATTTTGCTCGCCGCAAATCGTCAATGTCGGAATGTCTCTACCCGAGATTCAAGAAGACCCTGAGCTGGAATTTGTCATTGGTCGCGTCAGCTTTGATAACCAAGGGCGCAGCCGTGTGATGGGCGTTAATTGTGGTCTGCTACATATCTATGGCTGCAAAAAAACCGACAGAATATTAGGCGCGAGCATGGTAGGCCCTGATGCCGAATACATCGGTCATATATTAGCCACAGCGATTACCAATGATTTGAGCATTAAAGAGATGCTTGACACGCCTTTTTATCATCCTACGATATTAGAAGGTCTGCGTACGGCACTCCGTGACGTACAAGACAAAATGGAGATACCCTACCAATCGCAAGATACTCAAGAAGATAACTTTTAACTGACAGCAAAGCCCAACTCTTAAATATGGTGTTGGGCGCACGCTTCATTGATGCTGCATTTGATTGATTTGACAACTTGAGGTAATTTATCAATAGGTGTCTCATATAAATAGATACTTTTTATCAATAGATATTTTTCATCAATAGATACCTCACACATCAGTTTTGTATAAACATACCTTGCATGGACGAAGCAATGTCAATCGCTAGTGTTACCGACTTTTTTAAAGAGATCATTCGTGACTTGCATACTAGCCTCTATCTTGCGCTTGGCGGCTCTATCGATGAAGAGACACTCAACTGGTCCTCTCAAGCGGCAGAGCTTACAAGCACTGGTATAAAAATCCTAATACTGCTTGCAGTGTTGGGATTTTTTTATTGGCTGGCCAATTATATTCTTAGACAAAGTAAAACTAAGATTCGCTTAAACGATCGCCGCACCAAAATCGTTCGCTCGACACTACGCTACATCTGGATTGTGGCTAGCCTCATAGCGATTATGAGTCAGATAAATATTGAACCAGAGACCATCAAAGCCACAGCAAAAGCCAGCACGTGGGCTGGTATCTACTACGTGCTGTGGGCGTCATCGGGTCAGATTATTCATAAAGTTCTACAGCATTATGGACTCAACGCCTCGATAGAACAGCTGCTCAAAAACATCTTGTCCGTCCTCTTATTGGTACTTGGCCTCGCCAGCGTGATGGCTCAATTTGGTTTTGACATCGTGTCGCTCGTTGCAGGTTTGGGTATTGTCGGTTTGGCAGTGGGCTTTGCGGCTCAATCGACGCTTGCCAACTTCATTGCCGGTATTACTATTTTACTAGAGCAGTCCTTTCAAGTCGGTGACTGGATTCATATCAATGATACTGAGGGGCGCGTGGTGCTGATCGCGCTACGCACCACTCATATTCTGACGCGAGACAATATTACTGTTATTATTCCAAACTCTAATGTTGCCTCCTCTGAAGTCATTAACCTAACCTCCAAAAACTTTATTCGTTTTGATATTCGTGTCCGTATTGCCTTCGAAGATGATATTGAGATGGCACGCCAAGAAATTTTGCAAGTACTGAGCGATACTGATGCAGTGCTCAAGCGTCCTGAAACTTCCGCCACAGTGGCTGAAATCGGTGAGTATGGGGTGTTTTTTATCGTGCGTTTTTGGGTCAAGCCAGCAGCAGTGGCACGTATACCCAAAATCAAAGAAGTGCTGCAAGAAGAGATAAAAACTGCGTTCGACGCGGCCAGTATCTCGACGCCTTATCCGCATATGCGCTTGCTTATGCCAAAAGATGTTGACTACCCGATTGCCACCAAACCCTTTGCAACCACCACTCAAGTGCTCTCAGAAGAGGCACCATTGGCACAAGACAAGTAGATCGTTTATTTTTATGTGTTTAGCTATCGCACCTTAAACCTATCGCACCTTAAACATAGCCACTTTGAACCATCCTACCGTGAATTATGGTAAAATTACTGGTTACACCGCCTATTTTATTATTTGCTTTTTTGTCAATTTAGCCCACAGGTACCCGTATGACCGAACACATCGCAGCTGCACCCTCTTCCACCTTGACGCTTGATCTTATCGTTACTTGTGCCGATGGGCTTGAGGCACCGCTGCAGACTGAGCTGACAAGTTTCGGTATCAAAAGCGACATCAAAAGCACAGGGCGTCTCGCCGTCACGGGTGATTTGCGTGACCTATATACCATCTGCCTATGGTCACGTGTGGCCTCGCGGGTATTGATGCTCATCAAGCGCAAAAACATCAATGCAGAATATGATGTGGCAGAGCAGCTTTATGGTTTGGCAAAATCGGTTAACTGGACTGAGCAATTTGGCCTAGAGCAAACCTTTGCCATCCGTCTGTCTGTCGATAAGCGTGTCGCTGTAAGTCAACAATTTGCCATGTTACGGGTCAAAGATGCGATTGCTGACACTTTTAACGAAGTGTATGACAGCCGCCCCAATGTCGATAGTAAAAACCCAGATTTCTCTATTTTTGCAACCATCAATGATAAGCAAGCCGAGCTGTATCTAGACCTCTCGGGTACCAGTTTGCATCGCCGTGGTTATCGCGTGGCAATGACAGAAGCCCCACTAAAAGAGAATTTGGCAGCTGCCCTACTCTATAGCGCTGGTTGGCATAAGAAAAACGATGCAGGCGATGCACCTTACTATGATGCCTTGATTGATCCTATGTGCGGGTCTGGTACCTTCCTTATCGAAGCGCTACTTATGCACTGTGATTATGCCGTGGGTATCGATAAAGCGGCCAATCAGTTTGGCTTTTATGAGTGGCAGCATCATGATGAGGCGCTATGGCAGGAGATGATTGAAGAAGCGCAGACACGCTTTCGTGAAGCTTTAGAGATTGCCAATGAGCAGCCTGACACGCTGCCGCTGATATTGGGTTTTGATGCTGATAATGGCGCCATTATTGCCACCGAAAAAAACCTTATTGCCGCAGGGTTACAAGATCTGTTGCCACTACTTGATATTGAAAACCGTGCTCTGAACCAATTGGGTAACACACTAAAACCGCTAGTCGATGACGGTCGATTGAGTAATCCTTTAATCATTACCAACCCACCTTATGGTGAGCGTTTGGGTGATGAGGAGATGATCAAGCCTTTGTATCAAGCCATTGGCCTGATTGTACAAGATAGCTTTGCTGGCAGAGGTATCGATCCAATGCTTGGCATACTGGCCGCTCGTGTCGAGCAAGTAGATATCCTACCGATTAAAGAACCAAAAACGTTACGCTGTCATAATGGCGCTATCACTGTCTACTTCCGCTACGGAACGCTTATCGCTGGACAGACAGGCAGTCTGGTCAGTCGCTTTGAGAAGCGTGAGATCGAAGTAGAAGACGGACAAGACTTTATTAATCGTCTACAAAAAAACCTGACCAAGCTTAAGAAACTGGCGAAAAAAGACAATGTCAGTAACATTCGTGTCTACGATGCCGACTTGCCTGACTTTAAGGTTGCTATCGATTTATACGGCGATTATGCTCATGTGCAAGAGTATGCACCGCCTAAGACCATTCCACCTGAAACGGCCAAAAAGCGTTTTAATTTGGCGCTGATGGGTATCCGTGAAGTATTTGATATTAACCGTGAGCAAATCTTTATCAAGACACGGGCACGCCAGTCTGGTAATGATCAGTATAGTAAACAGAACACCACAGAAAAACGCGGCAAGTTCCATGTTGCTCGCGAAGATGGGGCGTATTTTTATGTCAACTTTACCGACTATCTCGATACGGGGCTTTTCATTGATCACCGTAATATGCGCGCCCGAATCAAAAACAACAGTCACGGCAAGTCTGTCTTGAATCTGTTTGCTTATACTTGTACAGCGAGTGTCCATGCTGCACTTGCTGGTGCCAAAAAAGTCACGAGCGTTGATTTGTCACAGAATTACCTAGATTGGGGCAAGCAGAATTTTGTGCTCAATGGTCTAGACGTCAGCCGCAATAAATATCAATTCGTTGCCGCCGATATTTTTGAGTGGATCAAAGACAACACCGAGCAGTTTGATATTATCTTTATTGATCCACCGACTTTCTCAAACTCGAAGAAGTTCCAAGGCACCTTTGATGTGCAGCGTGACCATGCTGCCCTCATCAATCGTGCGATGAACCGTTTAACATCTGATGGCGTTTTGTATTTTTCTAATAACTTCACGCGCTTTGAGCTAGATGAGCAGCTAAGCGAGCGCTACGATATTGTCAATATCATGCCAAAGACCATCGGCTTCGATTTTAATATCAAAAAACCCATCCACCAAAGCTTTGAGATTCGTCATCGTCAGAGTCTATAGATAAGCGTTTATGAGTGAGCACTGCTGCTATACCGGCAAATGCCATGAACAAAGTAATTACAATGAGTAGCGTAACTGCCTGAAACTTAGGTTTTTTGCCAAATGCATGTGAAATATAACCATGACCCAATCAGCTTTGATTGGGTCATTTTTTGTTGTTATGATAGAGCATTAATAGGCGATGGATTTGCGCAGTGATAGCGTAATCATCGCCTTTTATTTCATAAAATCGCTAACATCTAACAACAAGGGTAATCTTATGGCTTTATCATTAAATAAAGGCGGCAATCTATCGCTGACGAAAACAGATCCAAACCTAACCAAACTGCTTATCGGTCTTGGCTGGGACGAGCGCGCGACTTCTGGCGCTGAGTTTGATCTGGATGCCAGTGTGTTTTTGTTAAATAGCGCAGGTAAAGTGCGCGGCGATCATGATTTTATCTTCTATAATCAGCTCAAATCTGACAACGGCGCGGTCGAGCATACTGGTGATAACCGTACTGGTGAGGGCGATGGTGATGATGAAGTCATCAAGGTCAACTTAACCCAAGTACCTGCTGATATTGATAAAGTAGTAGTGACGGTCACTATCCATGATGCAGCCACACGTAACCAAAACTTCGGGCAAGTAGCCAATGCCTTTATCCGTGTGGTGAATGAAGAAACCGGCACTGAAGTGGTACGTTTTGACTTAGCAGAAGATTATTCTGTTGAGACAGCGATGGTGTTTGGTGAAGTCTATCGCCACAATGGTGAATGGAAATTCCGCGCGGTGGGTCAAGGCTATTCAGGTGGCTTACAGGCAATGTGCCATCAGTACGGTGTCGATATCTAATCCCCTATTTTTTGGTATTTAGACTATTAGCCATCCTAATGATCCTATCCAAAAGACAGCGTGGTCATCGTTGCAAATAGTCACAATTTTAATGCCCCAATGACTAGCAATGCTTTACGTTTCGTTTAAAATTATGCATAAAAAGTGGTTAGCAATAGCCACTTTTTTGCAGCTTGTGTCTATACTAGACCAGCTTTACGCAACCAGACAGGATGTGTCATGAGACATTTTTATTTAGACATTATCTTCACAATCATTGCCTTAGCAATAGCGGCATGGTGGGGATATTCACATGGCGGTATGGGTGGGATGATAACCACACTATCGATTACCGCTATTTTGGCCGTCATGGAGATTTCGTTATCTTTTGATAATGCGGTGGTCAACGCTTCAGTCCTTAAGGGCTGGGACGAGTTTTGGAAAAAGATATTTTTAACCGTTGGTATTTTGA
Organism: Psychrobacter sp.; assembly: GCF_030454045.1. Taxonomy (GTDB): domain Bacteria; phylum Pseudomonadota; class Gammaproteobacteria; order Pseudomonadales; family Moraxellaceae; genus Psychrobacter. The sequence goes on from NZ_JAKDJE010000085.1 coordinate 10,291, forward strand.
TCGCCGTATTCGGTATGCGCTTGGTCTTCCCTATTGTCATTGTCGCAGTCACTGCTGACCTTGGTATGATGCAAGTGATCGATTTGGCCTTGAACAATCCTCAAGAATACTCAGCCCGACTAATGGCGCACCATGCTGAAATCTCAGCCTTTGGTGGTATTTTCTTATTGCTTGTTTTCTTAAACTTTATTTTTGATGACAAAGAGGTGCATTGGTTTGAATGGCTTGAAAGCCGTTTGGTCAAGTTAGGCAAAGTCGATGCGATGAGCGTATTTGTGGCGCTTATCGTCCTTATGATTGCCGTATCATGGGCCAGTGCAGAGCAATCAAGTGCGGTATTAATCGCAGGCGTTTGGGGCATTCTAGTATACCTTGGTGTACAAGTTGTCTCTGGCATGCTTGAGGGTGACCTTGAAGAAGACTTAGACAATGAAGGAAGTGGCGCAGCTGCGACCAGCGCTATCATGAAAGGCGGGATTATCGGTTTCTTATACTTAGAAGTCCTTGATGCTTCGTTCAGTTTCGATGGTGTGATTGGTGCCTTTGCCATTACCAATGATGTCATCGTCATCATGCTCGGTCTTGCCATTGGTGCGATGTTCGTACGCTCGATGACTATTTTCTTGGTAGACAAAGGCACGCTTGATGAGTTTATTTATCTTGAGCATGGTGCGCATTATGCCATTGGCGCACTGGCTATCATCATGCTATTGTCTGTGAAGTTCCATGTACCAGAGATCATTACTGGTCTTATCGGTATTGCCTTTATTGGTTGGGCGCTACTAGCCTCACTCAAGCACCGTAAGGCTGAGGCTGCCAGTTTGAATTAAGGCAGATAGTCCCTAAAAGAGCTTTTGTATTAAGTGTCTTTGAGCAGGTCATATTATCAGGTATGGCCTGCTTTTTTGTTTATAAAGCCATATATCGTCAACTTGTCATCTGTGAATATTTGGCTATAACTGCAGCACTTTATATAACAATGTACTAGAATATCAGTGTATTTGGTTTTCGACATACAATTTTCTCCTCACCACTGCCCTTTATTCAGTTAAAATCCCCATCCTCCAATAACTTGATAAAAACAAGACCTTATGATGGATATACAAAAGATACTTGATGATATTGCGACAAAGATGGCAAATGAGACAGATCGAGGGAAAGTAGCCGACTACATTCCCCAACTGGCTCATGTGAATCCCAACCAGTTTGGCATTGCAGTCGCCACACCTGATGGGCAGGTCTATACAGCGGGAGATACTGGCACCCTATTCTCAATCCAAAGTATCTCAAAGGTATTTACCCTAGGGTGTGTATAGAATTCAAATCAGGGGCAACCAGATAAAGACACAAGCGAG
>NZ_JAKDJE010000086.1 GCF_030454045.1 Psychrobacter sp.
AACAATTTTAGCGATCAGCAGTGCCTATTTGCGAATGTTCAACACGCCCTAATCAGCTTCAGTAAATGTGTCACAAAAAATAAATAACAAAAAGCGCCGCTATGTGCGGCGCTTTTTTGGGAGCTTGACAGTAGCGTTCATAAGACAAAACCAAGGTTTTAGTAATAGCGACATTGGCTCTTTTCGATCTCAGGGCTTTCTTTATATATTTTTAATAATAAAGCCACCATCACCAAGCTAATCAACATTGAAGAACCGCCATAGCTAAAGAACGGCATGGTTAGACCTTTTGTTGGGATTGCCCCCATATTCATTGCCGCATTAATGATTGTCTGCGCAATAAATACCACACCGATGCCAAACGCTGTATAGCTCATACGCATTTGACGACGCTTTAGCGCGTTGTAGCTGATGCGCATCGCACTGCCGATAATCAATGCTTCAAACACCAGCACCATACTCACACCAATAAAGCCCAGCTCTTCGCCAGTAATCGCTAATAAAAAGTCAGTGTGTGCCTCAGGTAAATGCGACAGTTTTTGTACGCTTTCACCATAGCCGACGCCAGTGAACTGCCCACGACCAAAAGCGATTAAACTACGCGCCAACTGATAATCAGTATCCTGTACATCATCGAATGGATCCATAAACGACATCACACGCACCAGTCGATACTCTGCCGTGGTCACCATCAACACGGCGCCACCAACAGCTGCCGCACCCAATGCTAAGAAATGCTTATAAGGTGCGCCAGCGATATAAAAAATCGCGAATAGCGTACCTAAGATCACGACAAAAGAGCCAAAATCTGGCTGTGATAACAATAGTATCGTGATCAGTGCTACCACTATCATAATCCGCAAAAAACCATCGAGACCATTACGAACCTCAAAAGAGCGGCGCACCACAAAGTCAGACACGAATACAATCATGACAAGCTTAGCCAGCTCTGCAACCTGAAAGTTAAAGCCGCCCAGTGTCAACCAACGCTTGGAGCCGTTGATTGGCGTACTAAACAATGTGGCTACTAGCAGCAAACCTGTGATGCCCAATAATAGAAATTGCGTTTCTGTCTTATATAACGTGCGTAACGACACACTATAGTAAGGGATAATGGCAACGATCAAACCTATCGTCATGTATAACAGCTGGTTTTTGAAAAAGTACAGCTCTGTCATACCGCGGCTAAGGGCAAAAGGAATAGAAGCAGAAGCCACCATCAGCAGACTAAGCACCATCATGCAGCCAACGCTCGATAGCAAAATTGCACGCGCTGACGGCATCGAAAGCACACCATCTGAGCCTGAGACTGGTTTTGTTTTGGGCGAAGAACGAAAAAAAGAGGAGAGCGCCATAATTTTATATACACTAACAAACGAAAAAACACGGCGTTTATAAAACGCCACCGTTTAAAAAATCATAAAGTCGATCTTACTAAGTAAATGATAAAGCGCGCTTAGACGCCGCAAATGTCATCGCAAAACACTGCCAATGCCATTTAGCATCGCTGTCATCTGTTTTCATCCATCTAAGTAATAGAACTATTATGATGACAGTAGCAGCAATCTATAATCAAAACAATCATTTATCAAGAAAATACTCTTTGCTAATATCAGTGGCTCTATCGTCTATGATGAGCTGTGGCAAATCAAAACCTCTAGCTAAGACTCGCAACCCCTGGATGCGCCGTGCTGATTTTATCCACCAACTGACTAAAATGCTCACCGCGAGCAGCATAACCACTATACTGATCAAAGCTGGCACAAGCGGGAGATAAAAGCACTGCCTGCACTTGCGACAGGCTGCTGTCAGTAACTTGCTTAATAGTGGCAAAAGCCCCTTCTAATGTCTGGCATTGATGTAATGCCACATCGTCACTGATCTTGGCGGCGCGCAAATGCTGCTCAATCTGCTTGCCATCCTCACCAATGAACAATACTTGGCTGACGTACTGATTGATAAAGGGCGTCAACTCGCCAAACTGCTGGCCTTTACCTTGCCCGCCTAAAATCAAGAGGAGCTTCCCATCTTTAGGAGCGTAGACGGCGCCCAATCCTTCGATCGCAGCCATGGTAGAGCCAATATTGGTGCCTTTTGAGTCATCAAAATAATCGACGTTAGCAACGCTCCCCACGTATTGGCAACGATGCGCCAGACCAGTGAATTGCTGTAGTGTCTCAAGCATACTCTCGATAGGCAACCCTGCAAGCTCACCGAGCGCTAAAGCTGCTTGCGCGTTTAGCAGATTATGACGTCCTTTCATCAACAGTTTGTCTGCGGATAGTAACCTTTCTGTACCACGCGCAATAAATGTTTGACCTTCCACATCTGTTATCAGGCCGTACTGTCCTTTGTCAGGCGCATGGATGCCAGTACTGATCTTTGGCAGATTGTCTGCGACTAAGGGACGAGTAAGCGCATCCTCACGGTTGATGACGACGGATTTAGCGCCTTGGAAAATACGATGTTTGGCCTGATGGTAGCCCAGCATATCACCATGGCGATCGAGATGATCTGGCGACATATTGAGGACAGTGGCAACCTTTGCCCCCAAATTTGTGACGGTTTCTAGTTGAAAGCTAGATAGTTCTAGCACCGCCAGCTCCATGTTCGTATTATCCAGCAAAGTGAGTGCTGGTATCCCTATGTTGCCGCCCACACCCACATTGATACCAGCGTCTGCTGCCATTTGCCCCACTAATGTGGTCACGGTGCTTTTGGCATTGGAGCCTGTGATCGCCACGATCGGCACTCTACAGGCCTCACAAAAAAGCTGAATGTCACTGACGACGGGAATATTTGCATGACGAGCTGCTGCAATGGCAGGCATGTCAAGCGAGATACCAGGACTGATAATAATGCGGGCAGCTTGCTGCAATAATCCTGCGTCAATGGTACCAAACTGACGAACCTCAATCTCATCTGGCAATTGTGCTGCCAGTGTAGGCGCGACCTGTGCATCTGTTACCGCCACTTGATAGCCTTGTTTGGCAAGATAATGCGCGACCGATAACCCAGACTGTCCCAAACCAACCACGACCTGTAGACCATTACCCTTGTGGATCAAGGTTTCTGTTGCGTTATGAGCGGTCATATCTATTCCTTCTATTGAACGAGCGAGATGTCATCAAGCACACTGATGCGGATAGCGACTCCAAATGACACCGTCGAGATGACAAGCATCATAACGGTATCGTTCAGATTTCGGTACTGATTTTTTATGTGTTTGTGCTATTATTCGCCTATTTTTATATTCAGTGGCTAATGCTATAATAGCTAACTTAATTGATGCGTGACATTGCTATATGATAAAGCAGTTCACCCAAGCATTTTAGTTTATCATGTTGTCACATTAATCGCGCTATTGTCACGTCTCTTTAGCAATGATTCATGTGTCACAACGGGATGTCAGACCCGCATTCTTTTCTGGCAGATTATTGATTACCCTCTACTGCAGCAAGTGATTGCTGATTCTATGTCTTACGATAGGCCTTTTTTATAGCCTATTTTAAGCAATCTGGTTCAAACCATATTTTAGGTAGTTTTATTGCTCTTATCATCTTTTTGAATATTGATGAGCGTATTTGTGATACCAAAAAAATCAGTAGACATACCTATGATTGACCTTTCACATTCCAACACAGCAACATGACCTGTGCATGTTGACGTAAAAGAAAAATGAATAGCTATTTTTAGTGACACGATCATTTTATAAATGAGTAATGATTACTTTTTTTGCCTCTAACCCTATGTAGTTTACTTATGATATCTTTTGTTGATAACTTGCGTGACGAGTGGTTCTCCAACGTTCGCGGTGACGTTTTATCGGGCTTGGTTGTCGCCTTGGCGCTTATTCCAGAAGCCATTGCCTTTTCTATTATCGCAGGTGTTGATCCAAAAGTCGGCCTATATGCCTCATTCTGTATCGCGGTCGTGATCAGTTTTGTCGGTGGTCGTCCAGGTATGATTTCGGCAGCAACGGGTGCTATGGCCTTAGTCATGGTTGATTTGGTTGCCGATCATGGTTTGCGGTATTTACTGGCTGCGACCTTATTGTGCGGCGTCATTCAGGTCGTCATGGGCATCCTAAAGCTTGGTAATTTGATGCGCTTTGTCTCGCGCTCAGTCGTCATTGGCTTTGTCAACGCGCTGGCAATATTGATATTCGCCGCCCAGTTACCAGAATTAAATCCCATGACTGAACGTGTCGGTATGACGGTATATATCATGACGGCTGTGGGTTTGGCAATTATTTATCTGTTTCCCCTTATTCCTAAAATAGGCCGTGTGATTCCCTCTCCATTGATTTGTATCGTTGGTTTGACAGCGGTCGCCATGTATATGAATCTTGATATTCGTAACGTTGGTAGCATGGGTGATTTGCCAGATTCGTTGCCTGTGTTTTTGTTGCCTGATATTCCATTAAACCTAAATACATTGTTGATTACTGCTCCTTATTCTATTGCGCTTGCCATTGTGGGTTTATTAGAGTCTATGATGACTGCGACGATTGTCGATGAGCTGACCGATACGCCAAGTGATAAGAACAAAGAGTGCCGTGGTCAAGGCATAGCCAACGTGGTGTCAGGTTTCTTCGGTGGTATGGCAGGCTGTGCGATGATTGGTCAGTCAATGATCAATGTTAAATCAGGTGGACGCACACGTCTGTCGACTTTGATTGCAGGTGTTGTATTGCTCATTATGGTGGTGTTTTTGAGTGAATGGGTCAGCCAAATCCCAATGGCAGCCCTCGTTGCTGTCATGATTATGGTATCGATTGGCACGTTTAACTGGCAATCTATTCGCGAATTCAAAACGCACCCTATGTCATTCAATATAGTGATGCTAGCGACGGTATTGACCACTGTCTTTACGCACAACTTAGCTTATGGCGTTGGTGTTGGCGTGTTGCTATCTGCCTTAGCATTTGCCAATAAGATTGGTCAGTTCTTAACCATATTCAGTGAGTACGATGATAGTAGCAATACCCGTTATTATTATGTTCAAGGACAGGTGTTCTTTGCCTCTACGACACAGTTTTTGAATAGCTTTGATACCAAAGAAGCGGTAGACAGCATTCAAATTGACGTCAGCAATGCACATTTTTGGGACATCAGTGCTGTTGATACCTTGGACAAGCTGGTCATGCGCTTGCAACGTGAAGGTATTAATGTCAAAGTGGTAGGACTCAACAATGCGAGTCGAACACTGATTGACCGCTTCTCTATTCACGATCGCCGAGATATTGGCTTATTAGATTAAGCAAATCTACGTCTAACTTGTCATTGATGTATGGCAAGGTTTTGTGAATCGATGAATGATTTGTGAATCGATGGATAAATAGACAGCTGCGTTGGTCAAAAGAGTTGGGTATGTACGTGATGCCTTAGCCCTACGCTGAGTGGCTGATTTTGATGATTAGAATGATGTGGCCGTTTTATGAGTAACTTAAAACCAGATAGTGTCATTGCTTGCTTGGACTGTCCTGATCATGTTCAAGCTGTATTAGAGGCCAGCATGTGGGCTTCTATTCGCTTGCGCGCGCCTGTAGGACTGCTACATTCAGTCCCAAGCTTACAGCAAAAAGCTGCGGTCAATTATTCTGGTTGTCTCAATATCGATGATAAAAATGCCTTGCTTGAGCAGTTCACAACCAAAGAGCATTTGAGCAACTGTGAGCTAAAATCACAGGGCAGACTATTACTGTCTCAAGCTACCACGTATTGCGAGCAAAAGCCTCATAAGCTTAAAACTTATACCTTGCATCGTCATGAAAACCTGAACCAGAGTATCGATTACGTCGATGACAAGGCACAATTGATCGTCATCGGTCATCATGTCACGTGCAAATCGACATTAGGACAACTGATTAGAGTCAGCCACTGCCCCATTTTGGTGACACATGCACCATTTTTGCCCCCTACTACCGCTTTATTTGCTTTTGACAACAGCCCAACGTGCCATAAGCTACTCAATTGGTTGTGCAAAACTCCTTTGATCCGTACCTTGACCGTTCATATTGTCATGATCGGCAAAGAGACCTCTGATAACTGCGATGCGTTGCGCGAAGCCTATGCAAGGTTGAAGCAAGCTGGTATCAAGTCTAAAAAGACATTGCTCGATTGCCGTGATGTCGCTTCAGCTTTAAATTATTACCAAGACCAGAACGATATTGGCTTGTTAATAACAGGCGCTTTTGGCCAATCACGTCTACGTGAGTTGCTACAAGGCAGCGATACCAAAAAGCTATTGGGCAGCACCAAAACACCATACCTCCTTTTTCCTAAGGCTTAAGCATCGGTTTATCTACACACACGTAGCCTATCTATATAAGCGCAGAGCGCCAGTACCCCTCTGGTCTCTGGCGCTTTCATTTATTTGTCCGCCAGTTGGCTTTCAAAAGCTGTCTTTTAGTACCCATTTCGTGACCAAACTCAAGTTAGCAAATCGTCACATGAAATAAGGGTATAGCCTCCCCAAGCACCCAAAAAGTTGGTTATAATAAAGTTTTCATTAACCAACTGCTAAAGGTTGATTCACTGTCACTATGATTATAACGATGGTCTCATCGTTGCACCGTCTATTATATATCCTATTGCAAGCATGGTTATTTTTGAATAAAAAACCAATTCTACCTCCCCCTTGAGTAGATTGGCACAGTTCTTGAATAACTTACCATAAGCAAAGCAGAGATATGACGATGCACCATAATGCTTCCATCAATCTGCAGCATCACACAAATAAGGAATTTTTTATGAAGCTAATCACTGCGATCTTAAAACCGTTTAAGCTCGATGATGTGCGTGAAGCGCTTTCTGACATCGGTGTTAAAGGTGTTACCGTCACTGAAGTCAAAGGTTTCGGTCGTCAAAAAGGTCATACAGAGCTCTATCGCGGCGCAGAATACGTGGTGGACTTTTTACCTAAGGTAAAAGTTGAAGTCGCTGTGATCGACGAGATGGTCGAGCCTGCTATTGAAGCAATCACTCGTATCGCTAGCACTGGCAAGATTGGTGACGGCAAAATCTTCGTCACTGCGCTTGAGCAAGTCATTCGTATCCGTACGGGCGAAACCGGACCTGATGCTATCTAGATTTGAGGTCTTATCTGTAAACGCTGATTTATAGAAACAGGCTATTACCGCATTTTTATCTATCGGTCATACCGATATCTATATTGTAAATTCAAGGGGAATTTAAATGGAAAGTCAAATCTTTGAGCTCCAGTATGCGCTCGATACGTTTTACTTTTTGATCTGTGGGGCGCTAGTCATGTGGATGGCCGCCGGCTTCACTATGCTAGAGGCCGGATTGGTCAGATCAAAAAACACGGTCGAAATCTTAACTAAGAATGTCGCGCTATTTGCAACGGCGAGCATCATGTATATGGTATGCGGCTACGCTATTATGTATGGTGGCGATCTGTTCTTGAGCGGAATTGCAGGCGGCGATACCTTAGTAGAAGACGCACTAACAGCCTCTGCCGAAAATGGCTTTGGTGGCGACTCTGTCTACTCTGCAGCCTCGGACTTTTTCTTTCAAGTTGTCTTTGTTGCAACCTGTATGTCCATCGTTTCAGGTGCCGTTGCTGAACGTATGAAGTTATGGGCTTTCCTATTATTTGCTGTTGTCATGACGGGCTTTATCTATCCACTAGAAGGCAGTTGGACTTGGGGCGGTAACGATGTCTTTGGGCTGTTTAATTTAGGCGATATGGGCTTCTCTGACTTTGCAGGCTCTGGTATCGTACACATGGCGGGCGCTGCTGCTGCTCTAGCAGGTGTATTACTCCTAGGACCCCGTAAAGGTAAATACGGTCCTAAAGGTGAGATACGTGCGATTCCTGGCGCCAATCTTCCACTAGCCGCGCTTGGTACATTGATCCTATGGATGGGCTGGTTTGGCTTTAACGGTGGCTCAGTACTCAAACTTGGTGACATCGCTAGTGCCAACTCTGTTGCCATGGTCTTTTTGAATACCAATGCTGCTGCTGCTGGCGGTGCTGTGGGCGCTTTAATCATCGCACGTATTATCTTCGGCAAAGCCGATCTTACAATGCTACTCAATGGTGCTCTAGCCGGTCTGGTCGCTATTACTGCAGAACCATCAACACCCTCTGCCCTACAAGCGACACTCTTTGGCGTTGTGGCTGGTGTCATCGTGGTGCTATCTATCTTGGCATTAGACAAAATCAAAATTGACGATCCTGTTGGTGCTATCTCGGTTCATGGTGTGGTCGGTCTATTTGGCTTACTCATTGTGCCAATTACGAATCCAGCATCTACCTTTATCGGTCAGATTGCAGGCGCTGCTACCATCTTTGCTTGGGTATTTGTTGCAAGCTTCATCGTTTGGGTCATCATCAAAGCTGTCATCGGTATCCGTATCTCTGAAGAGGATGAATATGAAGGGGCAGATATTGCAGAATGTGGTATGGAAGCGTACCCAGAATTTATCAGATAAGATCTAGCAGACAGGTTTAATCCTACTCGATGCGCTGATACTACTTTATGTAGTGTCAGCGTTTATTATTTTATTGAGTAACCTCCCCTTACTGACACAATAAAATGTAAAATATAAAAAATCCCGCAGTACCTTTCGGTAGTGCGGGATTTTATCTATTAAGTACAGATCTGATAAAAAACTACTTGATCGACTTATTTCTTTTTCCATGTTTGACTGCGTGAGAATGGACCAATATAGCCTCTTAGCTTCAAAGTATTACCACTTAGATTTGCCGTCATACGATAATCTTTGCCTTTTTCAGGATCAGTAATCGTACCACCGCTGTATTTACCACCACCATCAGATTTTAGACCTCTAATAATGGTCGTGCCTATATGCTTTTTGCCTTTGGCTGAGTTAGTAGCAATGAGCGTACCTGTCAGTACCCCATTTGACTCAGTAATTTTTACCGTACCTTTTGGCTTGCCGTCATCATATGTCTGCCAAGTCGTATTGGCTAATGGGTCAGCAGCAAATGCCATACTAGCAATACCAATACCAGCAACGGCTAACGTGGTTTTTGTAAATAATTTCATAGATTGACTCCCTTCATACAATGATTGCTCGAAACATTATGTTTCTGATTTCCTATGCTTATCCTTTGCTATCATCTTTTATTACAAGCTTTGCGACTCTCTACTTATAAAGCGTAGGTTATCGATATTGCTCATAACTCTTTGTCAAAGATTTTGAGCGACATAAGCGATGTCTTGACTCATTATAATCAATTTTCCGACTTTGCCTAGTAATTTTTTAGTACTTTATTATTTCTATAAAATAAAACTATATCAAAGACTTACAGAAAAGGATTGTCAATATATTTGTCCGATTGGTCATCATTTTCTTTTGACTTAGCCTCATTATTACTATAAAGGTCTTTGCCCTCAAATGCCTTCATGATACAGCTCATAAGCGTCTGTAATTGCTGAGCTTGTTCATATCCTGATGCATCTAACGTCAGATCAATATCACCATAGATAATGACTTTATCCTTTTGGTTTTCGATAACAAGCCCACCGACTTGCATGCTTTGATGATTGTTGGCGAATGGGTCAATCATGTCTGTATCCTTATTATTAGTCGCATATGATATGTTTGCCCAATTTTGAGCATATTGAAACACTTTATGCTTTTAACTGTGCAAGTAACCACTCCAAAATAGCCCATACAAATAGCATCCAATCCGGCTCCTGCGCTGAGGTATCAGACCCCTCTGACGCCTCCCCTGCCTTTAATGGCAAGTCAAACGCTTCGCTCTTGGTTTGTGTGTCAAGCATCGGTAAAACATCAATGCCTATCTCAGCGGTCAATTCATCAACACTAATGACATCAATGCGTTCAGATTCGTCATTTGGCGCGTAATATACCCCTGCTTGATCGGTCGCTGGAATGTAGACGGCTTTGAAAAAATGGCTCGGCACGAGCACACGATTGGCAAGCTGCTTGGTCTTAGTATTGGTAAATGCGACGCCAGTAATGGTATAAACCTCACCGTATTGCTGAGTCAAATAGCGAGTAGCAGACTCAATATTACGCCAAATATAACGATTATTGCGCGGCGACTGCGGCGCGATATTGGCCAGACTAAAGCTATCATATTGCTGACTGCGCGTTGCCATATCGGCATTGGGCGTGAGATGTCCGCGATCATAACCGGAGCCTGAATAATCAGATAATGAGGCACGCGCGGACTCTGGGAGCTTGCTTTCTTCATGGAAGCTGTCTTCGCGGTCAATTTGCTTGGCTTGCTGTAGACGCGCACGATCTAGATACTCTGCTGACCAAAGCGGTGTCCGTGATAAGGCAGAATACATGACGGCAAAGCCATCCATACAAAGTGCTTGTGTTTGATTACTCAGCTTGGTATTGGTAAATTCAGGGTAAATCCCACCATAAAAGGACTGGCTACACTGCGTGAAATCATCCGCATATGCTTGGGTAACGCCCATAGTCACAGCCATTACCGCCATTAGCATGCTATGTTTCAGCCCATATTTAGGCTTACGAGAACTTATCATTTAAACTTTCAACCATTTATAGCTGTCATTACATACATACTATCGTAGCAGGCAGCTACGAATAAAGAAAGATAGTGCGCAAGTCGTGACATTCTAAATCGTATCCGCTATACTTAGGCGTTCAAAAAACGGTGAAGTGGGTGAGTGGCTGAAACCGCACGCCTGGAAAGTGTGTATACGTTAATCGCGTATCGAGGGTTCGAATCCCTCCTTCACCGCCAATCTTATCTATTCTGAGAAACGCACTAGTTTTTCTGTGCTGTCCTACTCCATCCAAAATAAAATCCAGACACCTTAACAGTAAGACTGTCAGTCTGATCGTCTAATGCTGCCTGAATGGTGATTTTTATCCTATCTATCAAAAAAAACCACCAATAAAGAATATTGCTGGCTCATATCACTGCTCTATTGCTGCTAATATCTAAACCTACAGCTGTTTACTGCCTATACATCTCTTTATTGCTTCTTTTTCACTGTCACTTAGATTCATATGTAACTTGTTCAACCCCAAATTTATGCGGCAGTCTCGTCTGATTTCTTTCGTTTCAGCAGACATGACTGGTTTTGGAGTCGCGTTTACTGCTTCTGCAAAAGCAATGCTTGGTACCATCGCGTTGGCTGAGTAGCCTGTTACACTGAATAAGGTGATAAATAGTACGAACAAGGTTTGTCTCATGGGTGCTCTCAGTCGATTTTTAAGATGATTATTTAGGACAGTCAATGAATATTTAACATCACTGGTTTGATTGAAAAGCACTACTTGAGATAACTAGCGCGCGCAGACGATGTTAATACTGCCTCTTATCATAGCCAGTTCCTATGTTAAGTAGCTTGATGAAAGTTTAAGAAACGTTAAGGTGTGAGCGTTTTGCATATCTGCTAGACCGTAATATCTCTTCAAATAGAGACACAAGACCGGATATATCACAACTACTAGCCAAACCATTGCACATAAAAATGACGCCTACTTAGGGCGTCATTTTCAAATAATCAGATATCACTTTTAAGAGCGGTGTCTGTAGTCGTTTTTGCTTGAGACCATCCCGAATTCTGTGTAACTGCCGTTTAGATTAAATGCTTGCTGATA
>NZ_JAKDJE010000087.1 GCF_030454045.1 Psychrobacter sp.
AGTTGTTGCCTCATCGCTGGGTGCCACCGCAATAGGGGGTTGGTCGGATGCTTACCATATTATTAATATTTTGAACACTAGGATATTGAGGTGTATGCTACTTAGCAATCAATAATCCTACAGTAACTTCAAAACAATACTCATCTTTGTTAGTGATATTGACCGTCCCTTTATGAGCATTAGCAATAGCCTGAACGATAGATAAACCCAAACCTGATCCTGAATGGTGCTGGCTAGTTTTATCATGACGATAAAAGCGCTCAAACAATCGATCTGCTTCGCTTTGGTTTAGAGGTTTTTCTAGAAGGTTAGTAAAAGTTATCTCTAGCCAAGATTGCTTCGCGGTTTGAGTGTTACTTTGATCGTCTTCAAGCATCTTATAATTATTAACGGAAGTATTTGGAGTGTTGACAGTGGCTGATATTGTGACGACGCTATTACTAGCGGCGTAGTAGATCGCGTTTGATAGCAGATTAGCAAATAGCCTTTGTAATAAACCTTCATCGCCTAATACTGCCTTAAAATCTCCTAATTTTACAAAAGTTATTTTACGATCCTCGGCAATCATTTCAAAGTAATCTAACAGCTTATTGATTAGGACCTCAGTATCTACAGTAGTCACTTGCGAATCACTCAGTCCTTTTTGGGTTTTTGCTAGCAGTAGCATGTTGTTAATCATCGCCGATAATTGCTCTAAGGTGTCATGTTGCTGATGTAATTGTTCGACATATTCCTCTTCCTCTCTAGGCTTATTTAACATGACTTGCGTTTGCGTAATCAGCGTCGCTATTGGCGTGCGTAGCTCATGCGCGATATTGTCTGAAAATCGCGACAACGACTCAAAATTGCTTTCAAGCTTAGCCATCATCGAGTTATAGGATTCTGCTAAAGGTCTTAGCTCTAATGGCATATCATTAACTATTACTCTTTCGCTCAATCTTTCAGGATGAATACCTTTCATCCTTTGCACGATAGTGGATAAAGGGGCAAAACCCCAATACACGCTTAAGGCTGCTATTGAAACCAACAGTAGTGTGATGGCAAATAGGATCAGACTAAGTTGACGGTTAAACTGTAATAAATACTGATGATGCACGTCAATGGGTAAGGCGATAAGGGCAAGCATGTCATCGTCTCCAATAACCATAGCTCGATAACGTCTGTCTTTAATATTTATTACAAACTGTCTGTCATCATGATTTTGCTGTAATGATAATAGGTTAAAGTCGGCACTTAATTCATTAGCAAAGTTTTTGGGAGTACTAGATAGCAATCGCCCCTCTTTATCAGCAATGATAGTTTTTAGATCGTAATCTAGCGCTGATGAATGCAGGTGATCATCATTTTCTGTGGCTATTGTAGGAAGTAGATTTGAAGAAGCTTTCGAGCTTAGCGGTTGTTGAGTGTTTGATGGACTTTGAGGCTTAGGTAGTGTCTGAGAGGCTATTTGGTTATCCGCCTCTGTTACGCGCTTACGTAGATTAAAGGCTGCGTGGGTAATGATTTCAGCATCCATTTGCTCAAAATGGCCTTTAACAGAGTGCTGTACCCAGATATAGATTATCAACTGCGATAAAACGACAAATATCGTCAATAAAAACACAGTTCGCCATAGTAAGGGTAAGCGTCGATTGTCCAATCTATTTATCATATTGGCTATCTTCCGTTTCGCTGGCAGCTTTATTACTAGCTGAAACGTCGACAGCATCTAATCGGTAGCCCATGCCACGCACAGTATGAATTAGCTTGGTATCAAACTCATCGTCTATTTTTATACGCAGACGTCTTATTGCCACATCAATCACATTAGTATCGTTATCAAAGTTCATATCCCATACTTGTGAAGCAATGATTGAGCGTGGTAATACTTCACCGCGGCGCTCTAATAGAAACTGTAATAGGGAGAACTCTTTTGCGGTTAGTTTAATGGGCGTGTCTCCTCTATGTACAGTGCGCTTGGCAATGTCCATTTTGAGATCCGCTATTTGCATGAGCGTACTTTTATAGTCGGCTTGATTGGCGCGTCGTAATAAGCTTTTTATCCTGACTATTAACTCTGCAAAGGCAAAAGGTTTGGTCAGATAATCATCACCGCCAATCTCAATCCCCTTGATTTTGTCATCTAAATCATCTTTTGCGGTTAGAAATAACACTGGCGTATGCTTGCCAGCCGCTCGGTAATTACGTACTAGCTCAAAACCGCTAACATTAGGCAGCATAACATCCATGAGTATCACGCTAAACTCTTCAGTCATCATAGCATGGTAGCCATCTAAACCTGTCAGCTGATGATCAACAATGAAGCCTGCTTCACTTAAGCCTTTTTTTACATATTCGCCGAGTTTTAATTCATCTTCTACTAGTAGTACTTTCATAGTAATCCTTCAATATAATTATGATTTTATAATACCCAAATCAATATAAATGACAAAACGGACTGGTATCTGACAAAGATGTCATGCGCTCGTCATCAAATGGTCAGTCTTCGTTTGTTAATCTATACCTATAGTACATAGCGGCTCATTCTTGATACGAGTAGCTACTATGAATTATTACTACAGGTAATTAGTTTCAATATTTAATAATTTATTAAGGATGTTATATGAAAAGCTATCGTTCATTCAAAAAAGTGGTGCTGCTATCCGCTTCGATGCTTATCGGTATATCAGCAGCTAATGCGCATACTACCAATCTAAGCACTTCAATTATCGATAATTGCGATAACTTAACTACGTTTGCCAGAAATCTAGATCACAATAACGCGCAGATGTCTGATGCTCAAATGAAAAGCTATGTTGATGCACGAGTCGCTTGCCAAGTTCAGCATCAAGATCAACATCTGCAGTCTGAAAAGTATTTTATAAAAAAATATGGTAGCGATCGTGATAGAAATGCTGATGCCATACTAAATGAATACGTGCAGCATTAAAATATAAAAGTAGCAAGATGACAATATTGTCATCTTGCTGTCATCTCTCTGTCAGAATCAATAAGTTATGCTTTAGACTGAATTAATATCCTAAAGCTTTATGTACCCTCAACTAAATCAATTAAGGATTAACCATGTCACTCTTTAAATCAAAGTCTTTACCTAAAGCAATCGTAGCCACTGCCGTCGCTCTAGTCGTTTCAACCTCAGCTCTAGCACATGATCCTAAAATGCACGCTGAAAAAGATCAGATGAACTGTGAAAAAATGGAAAAGCATATGCAAATGATGCAAAAAATGGATCATAGCAAAATGGATATGAACGATCCCGCTATGAAATCAATGATGGCTAACATGGGTAAAATGAAACAAATGTATCAAAAGCACTGCGTAACAGATAAAAGTGACTCTTAAACATTGATTTTATAAATCCTTTATTACTGCTAGATAGTTTCATCAATCAGTAATAAGGGTTTGTAGGAAATATTTGTAGACGCTAAGAGTAGGGTATTAAAGAAAATGGATTTTAGGATAAACCCATGAAGTTTTTACTAGGAGTACTTTTCACTGTCGTGGTCGCTATTGTTGGTGTCTTTACTGTGGTTATGAGTGGTGTCATTAATATTGGCGCTGATCAAGGACATAGTCCATTGGTTTATAATTTCTTGGAGACGGCTCGCACCCGTTCAATAGCCTACGCTAGCAAGGACATTATTGTTCCAGATTTAGAAAAAGTAGAGATGATTAGCTCAGGCGGTGCCGATTACAAAGATATGTGCGCAGGCTGCCATTTGTCTCCTGGGGTAGAGAGCACTGATTTTAGTGAGAGCCTATACCCTAAGCCACCTAATTTCACTAATGCGCAAGTAGTTGATCGTTATAAAACGGATGCAGGAGCTCAGCAAAGTTTTTGGGCGATTAAGCACGGTATTATGGCATCAGGCATGCCAGCATGGGGTGCTTCTCATGACGATGATAGAATGTGGGCAATGGTCGCTTTTATTAGATCACTACCTGAGTTAAATGAGAATCAGTATACCATGCTAACCACTAGACTGGATGATGACATGATGGATATGTCACTGAATAGCGACATGATGGATATGTCAGAAGGTGGAGCTGGAATGCAGCATTAATTCTTCCATATTCCTTTATAAAAGCGCAGTGCTAAATAGTGCTGCCTTTTGGGATTTAAACTTTGCCTATACTACACTTAGTTATAGGGTATAAATCTTTAGAAGGTTCAACAGATAAGCAGACGCTTAGGAGTAAGTTATGAGACGCTATATAAATATAATGGGCAATGGACATAAAAAGGTATCAGCTTCTGCTCTTTTACTAGTAGCAACGTCAACAGTAATGGCTTGTAGTCAGCCCGATACTAGTGTTTCAAATTCTACTCAAACTGAGCCAACGCTTGCCACCAAAAGTGCTCAAATAGAGCAACCACAACCGCAAATGATGTCTGTCAGTGCTAATTCAGGTACTGGGTCGACAATTCTACAAAACGTCTCGGCTACAGTTTACAAAGATGCTAATTGTGGCTGCTGCAAAGAATGGGTAGGCTATGCCGAAGGTCATGGTCTAAGCGCAACTGCGCAAGACGTTACAGATTTATCTTTATTTAAAGAGCGTTACGGTGTCCCGCAGCAAATGCGCTCTTGTCATACCACCGTCACTACTAATGGTTATGTTTTTGAAGGTCACGTTCCTGCCAAATACATGGCACAGTTTCTAGCCAATCCGCCAACTGATTCCATCGGTCTTGCGGTACCGAGTATGCCAGTTGGTAGTCCGGGCATGGAATATCAAGATAAATTTATGCCCTATAAAGTCATGCAATTGAACAAGGATGGCAGCACTCAAGTGTATGCGGCTATTGAGTCGCCAGCGCAGCAGATGTAGTTCTATTAATAAGTTATCAGATATATAAGTTCAACTCTCATTTCATGGATTAACTTAGGTCAATATTATGAATAAAAACAGATTTAACCGCAGGCGTTTTTTGACAGGGTCATCCACCTTGCTCGGCGCGTCGATGCTATCCACACTACCGACGATGGCTAATAGTGCTTTAACTAAAAGCCAAAATGTCGTAGTCAATAGTGATAGAGCCGATCACATTGTACCTATACTAACGGGTAATGAATTTGATCTTTATGTCAGTGAGAAGATGATAACGGTCAACGGCAAGTCAAGCATGGCAACGCTGATAAATGACTCACTGCCTGCGCCAACGCTTAAGATGCAAGAAGGCGATACGGTCACCATTCGAGTCCATAATCAGCTGAATGAGTCGACCTCTATTCACTGGCATGGCCTCTTAGTGCCGTTTGAGATGGATGGCGTACCGGGTATCAGCTTTGATGGTATTCCTGCGGGTAGCACCTTCACGTACAAATTTAAACTGACACAGTCAGGCACTTATTGGTATCACTCGCATACTGGCTTCCAAGAGCAGACCGGTATGCGCGGGGCTATTGTGATTGAACCTAAAGGGCGCGAACGCTATCCTATCGAGGAAGATCACGTTATCCTGCTTAGTGATTGGACGCATCGCGATCCGCATAATCTGCTAAAACTACTTAAGCAGCGTGCTGACTTTGATAATTATCATCTGCCAGACTTTAAAAAGCTATTGTCCGATATTGCCGCTACGGATCTTGAGGCGGCTTATGATAAACGTAAAATGTGGAACCAGATGCGCATGATGCCGACTGATTTTACTGATTTATCTGGTGAGACCACGTTTACTTATCTTATGAATGGTAAAACGACAGCGGCGAATTGGTCGCAATTGGTCAAAACAGGTCAGCCGGTCAAACTACGCTTTATCAATGGCTCCGCGCAGACCATATTTGATGTGCGCATTCCAGGGCTCAAAATAAAAGTGGTCGGCACCGATGGTAATGATGTCGCGCCCGTTGATGTCGATGACTTCCGTATCGGTGTGGCTGAGACTTATGACGTCATCGTCACCCCAACCCGTGACGCGCATACCATATTTGCCCAAAACATCGATCGCACCGGCTTTGTCGCAACCACGCTTGCCACTAAAAGAGGCGCTCGCGCTGCCATACCTGCTATGGATGATGTTGAGTGGCTAACTATGTCCGATATGATGGGGGCTATGGGTGCTAATGGCTATGATGCCCGTCATGCTAAGACCGAATATGACTTTAAGACAGATATGCGCGTCGATAGTCCACGGATGAATCTCGATGATCCGGGTATTAATTTGCGTGATATTAATCGTAAGGTTTTAACCTATAACCAACTGCATTCTGTTGGCAATGAAATAATGGCCGAGCAGCGCAAGCCCACTCGAGAGATTGAAATACATCTAACCGGTAATATGGAGCGCTATATCTGGGCGTTAGACGGTATTATGTTTAAGGACGCATCGCCTGTTAATATCAAACCGGGCGAGCGTGTGCGTATTACCTTAGTCAATGACACTATGATGAACCACCCTATGCATCTGCATGGTATGTGGAGCGATTTGCGCACGCCTGATGGCGATTTTCAAGTTCGCAAACATACGATAATGGTGCAGCCAGCGCAAAAGATTAGTTTCGATGTCACAGGTGAGG
This sequence comes from Psychrobacter sp., assembly GCF_030454045.1. GTDB lineage: Bacteria > Pseudomonadota > Gammaproteobacteria > Pseudomonadales > Moraxellaceae > Psychrobacter. The sequence goes on from NZ_JAKDJE010000087.1 coordinate 6,522, forward strand.
CGGGGCGCTGGGCTTGGCATTGCCATCTGCTGTATCACATGGAAGCGGGCATGTTTCGAGAAGTTGCCGTCATTTAACCCTTTAAATATGAGCCTTATTATGAAAATGTATAAAGTAGGTCTACCGTTTATTGGCATATCATCTTTGCTGTTATTACTGTCACCTGTAGCAAATGCCGCTGACATGCCCGATATGGATCACGGCAACATGGATATGTCGAATATGGACATGTCGAACATGGATCACAGTGGCATGGATATGTCAGATATGGATATGTCGAGTATGGATCATAGTGGCATGGACATGTCAGGTATGGATCACAGTAGTATGGACATGTCAGGTATGGATCATAGCAGTATGAATATGGATATGTCTGGAATGCAAGGCGGCGAACCACCTCCTAATGCTCGTAGTCCCGACTACTCAAATGGTGTTCCCTATGGTCGCTTTGGTAAGCCTGTGATGATGGGTAGCTTACCGTTATGGGGCGTATCAGTAGACGATCTGGGCTATCAATTTGACGATGATCAAATCAATTATGAGTTTGATACGTGGTACGGTACAGACAGCAACCGCGTAACGCTACGTAGCGAAGGTAGTATCCAAACTAAAGATGATAAAGAAATTGATAGCTTAACCTCACTATCTTACTGGAAGCCACTTAGTATTTTTTGGAATGGGGAAGCCGGTGTTGCTTATGATACCGAAAATGATAAATCTGCCGTGATGGCTGGTATTGCAGGCACTGCACCTTACTTCATCGAAACCGATGCTAGAGCTTATTTATATACTGATGGGCAAGTTCGTCTAGATCTAGGTGCGGAGTATGAGTGGCGCTTAGATCAACATTGGGTAGTGATTCCAGAAGTAGAGCTGACGGCATTTAGCAAAGATGATACAGATAACCATATTACTAAAGGCTTTAATGAGTTTGGGGCTGACGTTAGGCTTACTTACGAGATGTTAAGTCGTCAGCTCGCGCCTTATGTGGGTATCAGCTATGAGACCGCTTTAGGCAACGCAAGAGATTTGCGACGTCAAGAAGACGAAGCTGTTGATTCTAGTAGCGTTACAGCTGGTGTGAAATTTTGGTTCTAGTGTTAACCATGTAAGTAACAACAGTTTATAACACTAGCTCTAAAAAAAGGCGCCTCTTTATTTAGGTGCCTTTTTACTAAATTAAGGACAAGAATATGAATAACCATATGGATAATAAACAGAAGCAAATGAACCCTTATGTAAAGTTCACAATCATGATTTTAACATCGACAGTCGTGATGTTTATCATGATGTATTTTAATACTTATCAATGGGATCACGTTTATTTTAGCGAAACCAGAGCTTATATGGCGTTATATATGGGCGCTATGATGGCTATTATTATGCTCGCCTTTATGACCAATATGTATAAAAAGACTAAGGTCAATCTAATGGTTTATGGGATTAGTGTCGTGCTATTTGCCTTTGGTTTATGGGGCGTTAGATCACAACAAACGGTCGATCAAGTGGATTGGATGCAGGCGATGATACCGCATCACTCGATTGCTATTTTGACCAGTTCGCGTGCTGATATCGAAGATCCACGTGTACGCCAGCTTGCTGATGACATTATCGAAGCACAAAAGCGTGAAATCGGTGAGATGCAAGCACTTATTGATGAGTTGGAATAATATATTATGATACCAATAAGTAAGCTCTTCTTTAAAAACTATTTACTATATCGCGTCTTTTAATTCTAACTATACCTACTCCTTACTTCAAAAATAACCTGTAAAACTGAAGTTCTACGAAGAAATAGATTAAGGTCGAATAAGTATGAAGCAAGATAGAACGACTCGCTATCAGAAGGATAGTTTGACATTATCAGGAACAGTTATGCTAGGTACCGGTGTCATGATCGGTGCTGGTATTTTCGCTCTGACCGGTCAGATGGCTCAGATGACGGGTTCGCTTTTCCCACTTGCTTTTCTAGCCGCCGCAATCGTTGTTTCTTTTAGTGCCTATTCTTATATCAAAATCTCTAACGCTTACCCGTCGGCTGGCGGTGTTGCAATGTACCTGCATCAGGCATACGGAGATCGTTTACCGACTGGATTTAATGCCCTGCTGATGTATTTCTCCATGGTTATAGCGCAGAGCTTTTTGGCCCGGACGTTCGGGTCATACACTATGCAGTTATTCGGTGGCGATGACAGCGGTCGCATGGTATCCATCCTTGGCGCCGCGCTTATTCTTGCTGCGTTCTTTATCAATTTACTTGGTAATCGTTGGATTCAGGGGGTTGCATCGGTTATCGGTATTATAAAAATTGTCGGTATTCTTATATTCGGGTTGGTTGGTATCTGGCTAGCTGATAGCTTTGCAGTTGATTCTTCTACATTAGGTGACACTAATACTGTTGGTGACTTTCTTGGCGCAACGGCGCTAGGCATACTGGCATTTAAAGGCTTTACCACGATTACCAACAGTGGCTCGGAAGTAAAAAATCCTCATCGCAACGTCGGCCGTGCCATTGTAATATCAATCGCAATATGCGTAGTTATTTACACTCTAGTCGGTTTCGCGGTGTCTAGTAATCTATCTCTTGCCGAAATCATCGAAACTAAAGATTACTCCTTGGCTGCCGCCGCACGCCCAGCACTTGGCGACTATGGTCTATGGTTCACAGTTGCAATCGCAATGGGAGCTACCGCTGGCGGCCTCCTTGCTAGCATCTTCGCAGTCTCTCGTATGCTTGCTATGTTGACTGAGATGAAGCTGGTGCCTCATCGTCATTTGGGAATGCCGGGAAGCGTTCAAAAACATACGTTGGTCTATACTGTGGTGTTGGGTTTAGCTTTTACGACGTTATTTGACTTATCACGAATTGCAGCGCTTGGCATTGTTTTCTATCTAATTATGGATATCGCCATTCATTGGGGTGTTTTGCGATACCTTCGTCAGGATATAAAGGCGGTGATGTGGGTGCCTATAGTGGCCATACTTCTTGACCTGTTGGTTCTCGGCGGTTTTGTCTGGATTAAACTAAACTCAGATCCATTCGTACTTGGCGTAGCAGTCGTCACTATTGTAGTGATTGCTGTGGCTGAGCAGGTTTACCTGAAATCTTCAGCGAGGAAAAAAGCTATCGAAAAAGATACGCTTGCAGACCATCATTGACAGTAACATCAAAGAGTTTACAGAAAATTGTTTGGTTAAAAATTGCATAGATTTAAGCGTCTGCTTACTATCTTCAAGAATTGATTTCATGCAATACGATATTCATAAAGACAACAGGGAAAGTAAGCTATGAATGAGTCATTTAATCACGCTGGAACTTGGGGTCTCGCACTAATTGTTATTGTTCTGATTTCTTGGTTCTTTTACCGTTATTTCGCACCAAAGAACTGGCGTGAATGGGCGGGTGCTGGTGTAGTTCAGGCTTTCATTATTGCACTTTACGCAGAAATGTATGGCTTTCCGCTCACTATATATTTATTAGTACGGTTTTTTGGTTTGGACAGCCAATATGTCAGCGCTAGCTTATGGTCGACCCTTGTTGGTTTAGGTGAGACAGGCATGATGATCTCAATGCTACTCGGCTATGCTATTGCATTTTTAGGAGTCGGTCTTTTTGCTCAAGGTTGGCGCCAAGTCCACAAAGCACGAGGGGAAAATCGTTTAGTAACTGATGGACTCTATGCCTACGTACGTCATCCTCAGTACACCGGGTTGTTTATTGCACTGTTCGGTGAGGGTGTGGTGCATTGGCCAACTCTGTTTTCAATCGGTCTGTTTCCAGTGATTGTGCTTGTATACACATGGTTAGCTCGACGTGAGGAACGGCATATGTTTGAAGAGTTTGGTAAAGACTACCTTGCTTACAAACAGCAAGTGCCAATGTTTATTCCTCAATGGGGTCAATGGCGTCAACTTGCCGCCGCCGCACGAGTTAAAAAGTAATATCAATACAGGATAAAGCTTTAATTCATACAAATCCTTAGAGTTAGCATGGTTAGATACGATTGGTTATCTTGAGCTTGAACCACATCATACAATAGTGAGGATTACTAAGATGGTCAAATCAAACTTAACAACAAGTACTTTAAGGATTGCCCCTGTTGGCAATAGTGTATCGTTGTTTCTACTTATTAGTTATCTATTATGCATAGGGTTTGGTTTACTCGCACCCGAACAGATAGCGATGCACGAAGCTTGGGCACCTCTACTACCTGGCTTTGAGTGGTTAACATGGACAGGTTTTCTAATTGGACTTGTAGAATCATATCTTTACGGTTGGTATTTCGCCATCTTGTTCGTGCCACTATATCGTTGGTTCGCAAAATAGGTCGAAGGTATTAGTGTATTAATAGTCAGCAAACCTTTTCAATTTGAGTAAATCGATTGCGCTAGTATTTATTAGTAGAATCAAGTGGATTGGATGCAGGCGATGATACCGCATCACTCGATTGCTATTTTGACCAGTTCGCGTGCTGATATCGAAGATCCACGTGTACGCCAGCTTGCTGATGACATTATCGAAGCACAAAAGCGTGAAATCGGTGAGATGCAAGCGCTTATTGATGAGTTGGAATAGGCAGTCACAAATTTTGAGCACTTTGTATTAGGTGTTATTAAGTAAGCAGACTATTGAGAGGTGTACGTTCACACACTAGTACTATATCATTACTTATACTAAGGAAATAACAAATAAGGAGTCCTTGTAATGGTTATTATGATGCACGGTATGATGAACGGGACTATGCACGGCATGATGAATGGATCGATGCACGGTATGGGTTGGGGAGAATCTATTGTCTCCTTATTGTTTACAGTACTGGTTTTTGCGGTACTGATATTGACTATTATGGCCTTACTCAAATATTTGCGTAATAAAGATTAAGTTCCAATTGAAACTTAATTTTCGAGATATCTAGATTAGTAGGGTGTGTATAGAATTCAAATCAGGGGCAACCAGATAAAGACACAAGCGAGCA
>NZ_JAKDJE010000011.1 GCF_030454045.1 Psychrobacter sp.
TTTGTCAATGTGAATTGTCACAACAGTCCTAAAGTGCCACCTAAATAAAAATAACACTTTTCAATTTGTAATCAAAATGCAATTATCATGAATATACACTTATTAAATTATTAATTAGCGTAATTTCAGTTGCTTTAAGTATAAGGCATTAAACTTAACACTATCAAAATCCCGAATAATAACTTGGAAAATACATCATTCCATGCTATACAATCACCAGCTTTGCTGAAAATAATACTAATTCAATTTCTTATGATATTTATTATAGTCATCAATTATAAAATTAATACTCAGCATATCTTCATGGGTTAATTGCTCAGAAGCTTTCATATTGCGAGTTACTAAAGTAACAAACTCTGAAATTTCATATCTTAATCCATCCCCTTCAAATGAATACTCAAACTCTTCTATATGATTGGGATCCTCATATCTAACAAAAAACTTCTTAGTTAACCACCATGGAGCAGGGATATAAATATACCCTTTCGAGCCCGAAATAACTGCCGAGCCTTCAGTTTTAGCACCTATGCCAACAGTACTGATTGAAATAGCACCTGACTCATACTCTCCAATAATACGGTTAGATAAGTCAACGCCAGTCTCTTCGTCTATCTGATCAAAATAATGGATTTTAGATGGCTTCCCAAGCACTTTTTGGGCTAATAGTAATGGATAACTAGCAAGCTCATTCGTTGCCCCGCCATAAGACTTTTTCCACTCTCTGTTAGACTTGTCTTCAATTAATTTTGTAAAAGAAGACCTTACTTCTCTTATCTCACCAATTTTGCCATTTTTTACTTCATATAACAATTTATGAAATGCAGATACAAATGCAGTTTTAATAGCTTCAATAAATACTAATTCTTTTTCTTTCGCGATATTAAGCAGTTCTACGAGTTTTTCTGATTCTAAAGTAACTGGCTTTTCACATAATACATGCTTTCCACTCAAGAGAGCTGCTTTAGCTTGTTCATAATGAAATTCATGAGGTGAGGCAATGTATACTGCATCAATATCATCATTTAAGAGATCTGCTAGAATTAAATGTCCATTAGGAATACCAGTAGCTTCGATAAAATTTCTGACGTTAACTATGTCTCGTGACATGGCAGCTTTAATAACCAAATGAGGCACATGTTTAGCTTCATTACAGAAACGCTTAGCTATTCTGCCTGTACCTATCACTCCTATCTTAAATTCACGTAATAAATCTTCTCTAAGCTTACTGCTAGAAATTGCGGGAGTACGTGGTAGATATATTACTTCGCAATGTTCAGATAGATAATCAAAAGAACCTATCCAATCATCACCTATAGCAAATATGTCTATTCCCATTTCCTGAATATCTTTAGCTTTTTGTTCTTTATCATATTCAATGATGACTTCATCTACATACTCTAAAGCCCGTACTGCTTCAGCACGTTCAGTAGTTGTGTTTACAACATCTAACTTACCTCTTGATCTATCATAACTTTCTGAGGTTACCCCCACTACTAAATAATCACCTAATGCCTTAGCTCTTTTTAAAAGGCGAACATGCCCTTCATGTAACAAATCATATGATCCATATGTAATTACTTTTTTCATTTTAAAAAACCTAATTTTCCAGTATAGAAGTATTATTATTCAGTAAATTCAAATAGAAAATGATATAAATTTGAGAGACTGCGGTATTAAAGTGATTCGAACTATACCAAATATAATACATAAAAAAGACACCCCATCATAGGGGTGTCTTAGTCATATTTCAATATAGTTTTAGTAGTTTCACTATAGACCAATGTCTATCTTACCAACCAGTAACTTCTTTTAGTTTGTCACCAAGCTTAGATGGGTCACGTGTATATGCGATACCAGCGTCTTCAAAGGCTCTAAACTTCTCTTCTGCCGTACCTTGACCACCAGAGATGATCGCACCAGCATGACCCATACGCTTGCCTTCTGGAGCAGTGACACCAGCGATATAGCCGACCACAGGCTTCGTCACATGGTCTTTGATATAAGCGGCGGCTTCTTCTTCCGCAGTACCACCGATCTCACCGATCAAGATGATCGCCTCGGTCTGTGGATCTTCTTCAAACAGTTTTAGCGCGTCGATCTGGTTCATACCAGGGATAGGGTCACCACCGATACCGATACAGGTTGACTGACCAAAGCCAAGCTTTGTGGTCTGCGCGACAGCTTCATAAGTCAAGGTACCAGAGCGTGAGATGATACCGACTTTACCTGGCTGATGGATATGGCCTGGCATGATACCGATTTTGCACTGACCTGGAGTGATAACGCCTGGGCAGTTAGGACCAACCAAACGTACGTCGCCCGCTTCTTCAAGATAGCGTTTTGCTTTTAGCATATCGAGAGTCGGTACGCCTTCAGTGATCACAACGATCAACTTAACGCCCGCATCGATCGCTTCAACGATAGAGTCTAGTACAAATGGTGCTGGTACGTAGATTACAGAAGCGTCCGCTTGAGTCGCTTCCATCGCCTCGCTCATAGTGTTAAATACTGGCAAGCCTAGGTGCGTTTGACCGCCTTTACCTGGCGTAACACCGCCGACGACTTTGGTGCCGTATTCGATGGCTTGCTCTGAATGGAAGGTACCATTTTTACCCGTAAAACCTTGTACCAATACTTTGGTATCTTTATCGATTAATACACTCATTATTTTTTCCTTGTATTCGGTTGTCTTGTGACAGCGACTTGACGACTGATGACCACTATCAATGATGATCTGACAATGACGATCTGAGCTTAGCAAGTGCCATCACGCTTTGACGACTATGCGATAGCGCTTATATGCTTAGAGTTAGGTTTCATCGCCCTACTCTAAGGCGCTGGCGCAATCGGTATTAAGCTTGTACAGCTTCGACAATTTTTTGTGCAGCGTCTGCGAGGCCCTGAGCTGAGATCAGTTTTAGACCAGATTCTTCTAGGATTTGCGCGCCTTTTTCAGCGTTGTTACCTTCTAGACGGACGACCACAGGTACTTGTACGTCGACTTCTTTTACTGCAGCGATGATGGCTTCTGCGATCATGTCACAGCGTACGATACCACCGAAGATGTTGATAAGAACGCCTTCTACGCTGCTGTCTTCTAGGATGATTTTGAACGCTTCTACAACGCGATCTTTGGTTGCACCGCCGCCCACGTCTAGGAAGTTAGCAGGCTTGCCGCCGTACAGTTTGATGATGTCCATGGTCGCCATGGCAAGACCCGCACCGTTGACCATACAACCGATGTTGCCTTCTAGAGCGACATAGTTTAGGTCAAACTCAGCGGCTTTTAGCTCACGCTCGTTTTCTTGCGTTTTGTCTTGTAGGGCTGCAATTTTTGGTAGGCGATATAGGGCGTTTGAGTCGATACCGATTTTGCCATCGACACAGACGATTTCGCCGTTTTCGCGTACGGCTAATGGGTTGATCTCCATTAGGGCAAAGTCGTTTTCAACAAAGGCTTTGTATGCGCCAGTCATCAATTTTACGAACTGGTTGATTTGTTTGCCTTCTAGGCCAAGTTTAAACGCCACATCACGCGCTTGGAAAGGCATAAGACCGACTAATGGATCTACATGTACTTTAAAGATTTTTTCTGGTGTCTCATTAGCGACTTCTTCGATATCGACGCCGCCTTCGGTTGATGCCATAAAGGTCACACGGCGGGTAGCACGGTCGACCACAGCACCAAGATATAGCTCAGTCTGTACTGGATACATATCTTCTGCAACCAAGACGAAGTTGACGGGTTGACCATCAGCATCAGTCTGGAAGGTGACCAAGTTGGTACCGATGAGCTCTTCTGCCACTTGTTTGGCTTCTTCACGAGTCTTAACCAGCTTTACACCGCCCGCTTTACCACGGCCACCAGCGTGTACCTGTGCTTTGATGACGGCGATATCGGTTGGGGTTTTGTCAAAAGCAGCAGCAGCTTCGTCGCCATTGTGGGCGATGATGCCTTCTTGAATAGGCAATCCGTAGCTTTTTAATAGCTCTTTTGCTTGATACTCATGTAAATTCATTGATTGTATCCCTTGTTTTTTACAATTAATAAAAAGTGAAAATAAGTGCGCGTAGACCAGAGCCTGGCGCACTCATGACCATAGCAGCAGCGCCGATAGCAGCACTATCATTGACGCCTAAATAGTCAAGTCATAAATCGATACTTGCTTATTTGTTTGCTTGTTTTGCAACGGTAGCGAACGACTTATTTTTTACGCTTTTTACGCTGGATAGCGTGGATAGCACGGCCATCTGCAGATAGCGCCGCTTCGTGTACTGCTTCTGAGATCGTTGGATGAGCAAACGTCATCAGCTGCAGGTCTTCGATACTAGAGACAAACTCCATCGCGATCATGCCTTGATGGACGATGTCACCTGCGCCTGCAGAGATGGCATGCATACCTAACAAACGATCTGTTTTGGCATCGGCGACGACTTTGATAGAGCCTTGGCCTTCGCTTTGCGCGAGCGCACGACCGTTGGCCGCTAGGTTAAATGAGCCAGTTTTGACTTCATAACCAGCTTCTTCGGCTTCTTGCTCAGTCATGCCAACCCATGCGATTTCTGGATGGGTATAGATGACGTTGATGATGGTGTCGTAGTTGACCTGAGCTTTTTCGCCATGGATACGCTCGACGGCCATCATGCCCTCTTCCATCGCTTTGTGCGCAAGCATAGGACCACGTACCAAATCGCCGATGGCATAGACGCCGTCTAGATTGGTTTTGCACTGATCGTCGACATCGATTAGACCGCGCTCGGTCAAGGTGATACCGCTGTCTTCGCCCAGTAGTTTTTCAGAGTAGGCACGGCGACCGACACAGACGATTAGCTTATCAAAGCTCTCCTCTGAGGCTTCGCCTTTGGCTTCGCTGGTCACAACGACTTGATCGCCTTTGACTTCAGCGTTGGTAACTTTGGTATCGACACGAATATCAAGGCCTTGCTTTTTCAGCAGTTTGCCGGCTTCTTTGGCGATGTCTTTGTCAGCGGCGGCTAAGAAGCTTGGTAGTGCTTCATATACCACGACCTCACTACCCAAGCGGCGCCATACAGAGCCTAGCTCCAGACCGATCACGCCCGCACCGATCACGCCAAGGCGTTTAGGTACTTCAGTAAAGTCCAGTGCGCCAGTTGAATCAACAATACGGTCGCCGTCAGTTTTGGCCACTGGAATCTCGATAGGTACTGAGCCTGCCGCAAGAATGACATTTTTTGCGGTGATGGTCGTTTCGCTGTCGTCTTCTAGCGCGGTAAATTTAACTTTTTTCTCGCTACCTTTACCATCAATGAGCGTACCCCAGCCTTGTAGCCAGTCAACGCCATTGCCCTTCAGCAATGCTGCCACGCCGCCGGTCAACTGCTTGACGATGCCTTCTTTACGAGTGATCATCTGCTCGATATCGATAGAGACATCACCTGTGCTGATGCCATGCTCAGCTAAGTCATGCTTGGTCGCTTCATAACGATGCGAGCTATCCAGCAAGGCTTTTGATGGGATACAACCGACGTTTAGACAAGTACCGCCAAGCGCAGGCTCGCCTTTATAAACGCGTTTTTCGATACAGGCCACGCTCATGCCGAGCTGACCTGCGCGAATGGCTGCTTCATAACCGCCAGGACCGCCGCCGATGACGACCAAATCATAATTGTCTTTCATAGTACGTTCCTATTTTTTTAGATTATTTTAGATTTTGCTCATGTTGTGTGAGGTATATCGGCACGATGGTGTCACTTTTGTGCAATAACGACCGATCTCATCTTTAACCACAAAGTCAATCATCTGTCTGGTTTTGATGACGTCTGTAGTAGCCAATAGGCTGCCCCAAATACAGGCAGCTCGATAAAGCGTACTAATGGCCCGCCGTCAGACGCCGCCCTATATGACTGCGTCTTCATTAAACGTCACAACTAAACGGCTTGATTATTGCTAAGCTTAATTTTGCTCAAATGACAATGGCCGATACCAAAGTTAAAAAACTTGTATCAGCGATTGCCAATACAAGCTTAGAAGCTTACAGGTCTAAAAGAAGCATAGTAGGATCTTCGACCAATTCTTTTAGTGTCACTAAGAATTGTACCGCTTCTTTACCATCGATCATACGGTGGTCATAAGACAGCGCTAGGTACATCATCGGCAAGATCTCAACTTTACCGTCGACCGCCATTGGGCGCTCGTTGATCGCATGCATACCCAAGATAGCAGTTTGCGGTGGGTTCAAGATAGGCGTTGACATCAGTGAGCCAAATACACCGCCATTTGAGATAGTGAATGTACCACCCGTCATCTCGTCTAGACCAAGCTTGCCTTCTTGCGCCTTGCTACCGTATTCACGGATTTTGGCTTCGATGTCCGCCATACCCATACGGTCAGTATCGCGCAGTACGGGAACGACGAGGCCGCGATCTGATGATACCGCCACACCGATGTCATAAAAACCATGATAAACGATGTCATCACCGTCTAGCGAAGCGTTTACCGCTGGGAAGCGTTTGAGTGCTTCGGTCGCCGCTTTGACAAATAGCGACATAAAGCCTAGACGTACGCCATGACGTTTTTCGAACTTCTCTTTGTACTTAGTACGCATGTCCATCAACGGCTTCATATTGACTTCGTTAAAGGTCGTCAACATAGCAGTTTCTTGAGTAGCCGACAGTAGACGCTCAGCGACACGCTTACGCAAGCGAGTCATTGGAACGCGTTTTTCAGTACGCTCGCCCGTTGATTCTGCTACAGGACGACCGCTATCAGATTTGATGCTGCTGTCTGATTTTAGTGTTGGGTTGGCCATATCTGTTTTGGTGACACGACCACCGCGGCCACTACCTTCCACATCTTTAGGATCAACGCCAGACTCTTTTGCTGCTTTACGGACGGCTGGGCTTTGATCTTTGTGATCTGCTTCGTCTTTTTTATCAGTGACTTGTACTGGCTCACCGCCATCTGTACCTTGCTTGGCTTGTACCGGTGCCGCTGGCTGGTCTGGGTTGACTGCTGGCTCATCGTTTGAGTCTGTGCTGCCACTTGCACCGGCTTCAAACTCAGCGATTAGCTCGTCAGATAGTACTGTGTCATCTACTTGCTTGACGATTTTGGTCACAACACCATCATCAGGTGCCACAACTTCTAAAACAACTTTGTCGGTTTCGATTTCAGCCAATAGGTCATCACGGTTTACTTGCTGACCTTCACTGACATGCCATTCGACGATCGTGCCATCGGCAACCGATTCTGGAAAAACGGGGGCTTTGATATCAGCCATCGATATACTCCTTAGATTTGGATATTTATCTGCATTATTAAGTCGTGATAGGCAGTCAATACTGTTTGCAACAATGTCACTGATAGGTATTGCCAGTACTGACTGTCATCGCCTGCTTCATGTGTCTTCTATAATCTATAACTTGTAACGTCTGTCACTTATCTTACTTTGCCAGCTCATCGACACTGATACCAAGACCGCCTGCGATCAGTGCTTGCTGCTGCTGAGCATGCAGTTTTGGCGACCCTGTCGCAGGAGCGGCGCTCGGCGGACGTGCGACTGGCTCCATGACTTTTGCCTTGGTTGGATGTGGTACGACGATACGGAACATATGCGGCGCCAGATAGTACCAAGCACCTTGGTTCAATGGCTCTTCTTGCGTCCAAACGATTTCTTTTAGGTTGCTGTATTTTTCGATCTCAGCGACCAAACGTTGCTCTGGCAATGGATAAAGCTGCTCAATACGGACGATGGCCACATGATCAAGGCCAAGCGCACGGCGCTGCTCAAGTAGATCATAGTAGACCTTACCACCACAGAGCACCATACGAGTCACTTTATCTGCGTTATGATCGTCCATCTCTGGCAATACCGTCTCAAACTTACCGTTGGCAAGCTCTTCTAGGTGAGAGGTTGCCAGCTTATGACGCAGCAGGCTCTTCGGTGACATCACGATAAGCGGCTTACGAATTGGGCGTACCGCTTGACGACGTAAGGCATGATAAATCTGTGCAGGCGTCGTTGGGGTAATCACTTGCATGTTGTCTTCGGCACATAGCTGCAAGAAACGCTCAAGACGTGCTGATGAATGCTCAGGGCCTTGACCTTCGTAGCCATGTGGCAACAGCATGGTTAGACCACAAACGCGCTGCCATTTGGTCTCGCCGCTTGAGATAAACTGATCAATCACCACTTGCGCGCCGTTGACGAAATCACCAAACTGCGCTTCCCAAACGATGAGCGCGTTGGGTACGGTGGTTGCATAGCCGTATTCAAAGGCCAGTACCGCTTCTTCTGACAACAACGAGTTATAAGTGGCAAAACGTGCTTGGCTTTCGCTGATATGTGATAAAGGCACATACATGCTGCCGTCATTGACGTTGTAGATCTCACTATGACGATGCGAGAAAGTACCACGGCCGACATCTTCACCAGTGATACGAACCAAGGCATTATCATGATCGACCAATGATGCATAGGCCAAAGTTTCAGCGGCGCCCCAGTTCAGTGGCTCTTCGCCTGTCTGCATGGCTAGACGCTGATCGACCACTTTTTGTACTTGGCGCTGTAGCTTGTAGCCTTCTGGCATTTGCGCCATACGGCGGCCATACTCTTTTAATTTTTCGATATCGACGCTGGTATCCCATTCATCGACCAAATCATGACCTAGGTAGGGCTTCCAATCGACAAATAACGCTTCGTTTGGCTTGCTGACCAATGAGTTGGCGACATAATCACCACGGTCTAGCGACTCACGGTAGTCATCTTCGTACTGTTTTTCTTCTTCTGCGCTAAGGACGCCATCGGCGATGAGTTTTTGTGCGTAGATAGTACGCGTCGTAGGCAATTTTTTGATAACTGCATACATCAAAGGCTGCGTCGCTGATGGCTCGTCGGCTTCGTTGTGACCGTTACGGCGATAGCAGAACAAATCAATGATGATGTCTTTGCCAAACTCATGACGGTAGTCTAGTGCCAATTGCGCAGCAAACACCACAGACTCAGGATCATCGCCGTTGACGTGTAAGATAGGTGCATGCACCATCTTGGCCACATCAGTACAGTACTCGGTTGAGCGTGCGTCTTCTTGACGGCTGGTCGTAAAGCCGACTTGGTTGTTGATCACGATATGAACCGTACCACCCGTGGTATAACCACGCGTCTGTGACATCTGGAAGGTTTCTTGAACCACACCCTGACCGGCAAAAGCAGCATCACCATGGATGACGATTGGCAGCACTGAGTTACCGCCTTTGTTGTCCATAAACGGCTGATCGTTACGGCGAACTTGACGTGCACGTACCGAGCCTTGTAAGACGGGCGCTACGATTTCAAGGTGCGATGGGTTAAAGGCTAGAGCCAAATGCGCCTCACCGCCTGGTGTCATGACGTTAGAAGAAAAACCGTTATGATACTTAACGTCGCCTGAGCCTTTTTCTGGCTGTACCTTACCATCGAATTCATCAAACAAATCGGCAGGGTTTTTACCTAAGATATTGACCAATAGGTTTAGACGGCCACGGTGCGCCATACCAATGACCATCTCTTTGGTGCCATAGCCGCCAGCACGTTGGATGATTTCATTGATGGCTGGGATAAAGCTCTCGCCGCCTTCTAGACCGAAACGTTTGACGCCGGTATATTTACGAGCCAGATATTTCTCTAGGCCTTCCGCTGCTGTCAGACGCTCTAAGATAGAGAGGCGTTTTTCTTTATCAAATTCGATATAGCCTAGGTTGGTCTCGAGGTATTTTTCCATCCAGCGTTTTTCGGTGCTGGTGGTCACGTGCATGTATTCAACACCGATATAACGGCAGTACACACGCTCCATGATTTCGATGATCTCACGGAGTGTCGCTTCGTCTTTACCGATGTTTAAATCATTGGTCGGAAATACCGTATCGAGATCGGCCTCTGATAGGTTGTGATACGCAAGCGTCAGATCTTCTACTTCGGCACGCGGATGCAGATCTAATGGATCTAGCTTGGCGCGGCGATGACCACGGCGACGATAGGATGAAATGAGTTGCTGTACGCCCATTTGTTTTGGATCAGTACAGTCCTCTGAAGTGGTGTTACTCTCGCTACTGCCCTTATTGGCGGTTTGGTTGCGAGCAAGTAATAAAAACTGGTCTTTAATAGCATTGTGATGAGCATCGTTTGACGTTTTGTACTGTTCAAAGTACGCTTGCCAATCTGTATCAACACTATTGGGGTCGGTTAGGTATTGCTCATAAAGAGCTTCTATATAGCCGGCATTATCGGCAGCTAGCTCGGTGTGGCCTTGGTCCGCTTTTTCTTTGGTTATACTATTCATAATAATCGTCTATTTGATAGATAAATGAATGGAATCGTGCTTATTATGGTGTCATTCGCTGTATGCTAGGTGTTCAGACAATTTGTCATACCCCATTGAATACTGTTCGATAAAACCCTTTATCCCTAAGTATTGCCGTCACTATAGAATATTGCTGTCATGGTCTAAGGGAGCAAGTGATGCTAAATAGTGGTGACAAATCTTTTTGCAACACCTATATTGAAAATAAATTTATTTGTGAATGCTCAGTTTTCTTATCTACCTCGTTTCACAACATTAATTTATATATACTTCTTTCAGCCATAACCAATTTATTAATGATAATTTATTACTAAATGGTCGATTTCTAGCTGACCTACAAACTGACTATTATCGCTGAAATAACCACTATTTGCTAACAAAACTTTCTGGTTCAGACAAAAATACATTGCTGTATAGATTATCATGAGCATTTTTTGCGACATAGTTTGTTTGTTCAATACTAAGTATTTACATAATGAATATCTATTATCAATTATAGAAGCATCATTATTGTATACATAACGTTTTATTGTATTAATGCAATGATATATGTGCACCCTACTTCTGAAATATCAAAACCTCTACACAGCGATATGACTGAATTCTGAATGGAATTATAACAAAATTTGCGTGTCTCTATCTCTGATTATATATACTAATTGGGTACACAATATGTCTTATAACTTATACCCATCGCTTATATCCTTCATAAGCTAATAAGCTTAATTATATGACAACTGAGCTAAAAGGCTCTCTTGTGCAATATACCAGCCGCATCAATGATTAGGCTTAAAGATATATTTCAAATCATCGTGTCAAAATAGCTACCTATATAATCAATCATTTCGACCAACAAAAACACCACCTAACGAATAGGTGGTGTCTTATTGTCATATTTATAATACATCAAATCACTAACCAGCTTGATCGATCAGCATATTACGTAGATGACCAATGGCTTTGGTTGGGTTCAAGCCTTTTGGACAAACTGATACACAGTTCATGATACCGCGGCAACGGAACAAACTGAACGGATCATCCAGACGTGCCAAACGTGCTTGCGTGTCACCATCGCGGCTATCAGCAACGAAACGATACGCATGTAGTAATGCTGATGGACCTAGGAACTTATCAGGGTTCCACCAAAAAGAAGGGCAGCTCGTTGAGCAACATGCACATAGAATGCACTCATACAGACCGTTTAGCTTTTCACGTTCAGCAGGAGACTGTAGACGCTCTGTTGGCGGTGCTGGCTGATCATTAATTAAGTAAGGATGTACTTTTTCGTATTGCTCGTAGAATTGGTTCATATCAACCACCAAGTCACGAACCACTGGCAAACCAGGTAAAGGACGAACGGTTACTTTCTCTGGCAAAGTATTCATGTTGATAAGACATGCTAGGCCGTTTTTGCCATTGATGTTCATGCCATCAGAACCACAAATACCTTCGCGGCAAGAGCGACGGAAGGTGATGGTTTCATCTTCTTTCTTTAGGCGTAATAGCACGTCAAGCAACATACGATCTGAATCAAGTAATTCAATCGTATACGTCTGCATGCGTGGCGCTGCGTCCACATCAGGATCGTAGCGATAGATTTCGATGGTGCGAGTACCTCGGCTCATAATGCTAAACTCCACACGTAGGTGATGGCGGGCATACAAAGGTTGCAGCATATTGGTGATGACTATTAATCACTATTGATAACCAAATATCGAATATCAATTAATAGCCTAGTAACACGTCTATGAGCATGTAGCTGGCGATCACCTTTTTAATAAATGAATAAGGGATAAAACGTTAACACTGCTTTTGTATATCGGCTATACATCAAGCTCACTATCTAACATTAATAGACGCGGACTTTTGGTTCGATATAGTCAACAGTCAATGGTACTTTGCGAACTGGCTTATAAATGATGCGGTTGCCTTCAGAATACCATAAAGTATGCTTCATCCAATCGTGGTCATTACGGCCATTTGGTGCGTAATCATCATCTTCTGGACGATCGTAATCAGAGACGCTATGCGCGCCGCGGCTTTCGTGGCGACTAGCAGCTGATACCATTGTCGCTTTTGCGACTTCGTATAAGTTTGCCACTTCAAACGCTTCGATACGAGCAGTGTTGAAGACTTGTGATTTATCACCCAAGTGGATCTTGTCGACTTTCTCACCCAGCGCTAAAATTTTCTCAACGCCTTCATCCATCATGGCTTGCGTACGGAATACACTGGCGTGTGTCTGCATTGTCGCACGGATCTCATCAGCCACGTCTTGTGCATTGTAGCCTGACGTTGATTGCTGCAATTTGTCTAAACGACCAACTGTGATATCAAGCACATGAGGATCAAGTGGTTTGTAATTATGATCATTTTGATGGAATTCATCAACGATATGCTTACCAGCAGCACGACCAAACACGACCAAATCAAGTAGTGAGTTGGTACCCAAACGGTTGGCACCATGTACACTCACGCACGCACATTCACCGATAGCATATAGGCCTTTGACAACATTGCCTTTGGCATATAAACCGTCCTCATCAGTACCTGCTTCTAGATCCGGTACAATCACCTGACCATGAATAGTGGTAGGAATACCGCCCATCATGTAGTGAATGGTTGAGATAACTGGGATAGGCTCTTTTGTGATGTCAACGTTGGCGAAGTTTTTACCGATCTCAAATACTGATGGTAGACGCTTCATGATAGTGTCAACACCCAAATGGGTCATGTCCATAACGATATGGTCGGCATTAGGGCCACAACCACGACCTTCTTTGATTTCTTGGTCCATAGAGCGTGATACTAGATCACGTGGTGCCAAGTCTTTTACCGTTGGGGCATAACGCTCCATGAAGGCTTCGCCATCTTTGTTACGCAAGATCGCCCCTTCACCGCGGCACCCTTCGGTCAATAGTACCCCTGCACCATGAACGCCGGTTGGATGGAATTGCCAGAACTCCATATCCTGTAGTGGGATGCCTGCACGAACGGCCATACCAATACCATCGCCTGTGTTGATATAAGCGTTGGTAGAGGCGGCAAAGATACGACCTGCACCGCCTGTCGCTAGGACAGTAACTGGCGCTTGGAATACTGCAACCGTACCTGTCTCTTGCTCAAGGGCGATAACGCCGTTGATATTACCTGCTTCGTCTTTGATCAAATCAAGTGCGATCCACTCAATAAAGAACTCAGTACCTTGCTGTAAGTTTTTCTGGTATAGCGTGTGCAATAGTGCATGACCAGTACGGTCAGCAGCAGCACAAGCACGTTGTACTGCTTTTTCACCATAATTGGATGTATGGCCGCCAAATGGACGCTGATAGATCGTACCATCTTCGTTACGGTCAAACGGCATGCCCATGTGCTCAAGCTCATAGACCACTTTTGGCGCTTCACGGCACATGTACTCGATCGCGTCTTGGTCACCCAACCAGTCTGACCCTTTAACGGTATCATAAAAGTGGAAATGCCAGTTGTCGTTACTCATGTTACCCAAACTTGCACCGATACCACCCTGAGCGGCAACCGTGTGTGAACGTGTTGGGAATACTTTGGTCAAAACTGCGACCTTCATACCTGCTTCGGCTAAATGCAATGAAGCACGCATACCTGAGCCGCCACCACCAACGATGACTGCATCGTAGTTTAGAGTCTTGATATTACTAATGGTGTTATCTTGTCTAGTTGCCATTACGGTTTTCCTAATGCCTGTTAATGCTTAAAAGTAAATAAAAAGGCTATTTTGAACATCATGTCATTACCAAACTAATTATCTTCATACTTGGTCAATACATGCCATTATTCAAGCGGATGTTACAAACACCCTTTGACCACTTAATTCGCATATCTATCGTTATATTAGGCTATGTTTGTTTAACACCATATCGACTTAGCTTTCATCATCTAAATCATGGATCAAACCAGCATCAGCCCAATGCTATGACTATTTTTGGCTAATAACGAACGACTTTTTGATGTGCTAGCAGCAAGTAATTTTGCGACAGACGTTCGTTAAGATGTATAGATATTAAAAGGTAATAACGGAGCAATTACACTGCAACAGCGCTAAAGCCTGTACCCCAAAAAATCATGATGCCCCAAAATAGAAACACTAAGATGGCGATAATCATTAAAGTCTGTAATACCAAACGTAGTTTCGGTGCGCTTTCGCCCATTTTGCCAGACGTAATGTAATCGGTGAATACCGTCCACATGCCGACCCAAGCGTGACCAGCTAGCGCCAGTACAGCTACCAAGCTAAATAAGCGCATAGGAAGGCTTGTCATAAATGACGACCATTCAATGAAAGTGACATTACCATGAGTCAAAAAGAAGCCCAACAACACCACACTATAAACGGCTAATACGACAGCACTAATACGTTGTACTATCCAATCACGAGAACCTGAACCTGTCAGACCAGTAGCACTTTTGATTCCTGAATCATTTTTAATCATTAGAACATCACCCATACAAATGACGCGACAACTAAAATCGCTGCAATTACAAAACTGACCATAGAAGCAGTGCGGCCAGATTTTAGCTCTTCGTTCATGCCCATATCAGCAAATAAGTGTTTGATACCCATCACGAAGTGGTATGCGATGGCGGCAACAAATATCCATGCCAAAAAGCGCACAAGTACGTTGTCAAATACGGTCTCAAAACTCTCAGGCGATGCCAATGAGTTTTGTAATAGCCATAACATTACAGGGATTAATAAAAATAAAATAATGCCAGAGATACGATGCAAGATAGAGGCGATTGCGATCGGTGAGCGATTAACGCTAATCACTTGGCTTAAAGGCAGATCTATAGGTCGGTTGCTTTTCACAGCGGGCATCCTTTTTGCGGTTATACTCCTGTATCTGCTATCAACGCTTGACAAAAATGGTGTCAGTTGAGCATCGAGCAACACACGAGACGAATAAAGTAAGGAAGAGCTAGCTGACTTCTTTTAGTTTGTGCTAAATATGAAGAAAGAATCATGTATACAAAATATTGATAAGTCGTGAAATGTCGCTTGTCGAACGGACAGGCCTACAAAACAACCTATCTATTATACAACAAAGAGAATAAACATGAGTAAGATCGACTAACCAGTCTATTTTTATTGGTCGTATGAACCGCAAGACAACGTTACTATGTCTTCTGTATCAGAACAAACCCTTTACTTGGCACAAAATATTTATGCTAAGTCTTTAAAAATAGAGCGATTAATAAGAACACTTAAACCATAGAATTCGGTTTGGTCTATCGAAACACCAGACAATCGTAAATAAGCATGTATAAAGTAAGCTCTAGGCGACACTATATCATGACCACTTATCAATTCGCACAAAGCTAGTGCCAGTTAATTCCTACAATTATAAAATGACTGGACGATAATTACAAATTTATCCCTAAAGTAATAAAGGCACATACTGAATTAACAAATGAATAGATATATGCAATACTGAGTTTGAAAAGCATTTACCTCTGATAGTTTCAGCTGACGATTAACTTGCCCAATACTCATGCCCTGTCTGTTTTTAGCTCAGTTTTCTGCGGATATTTTTCTGATTTTTTGCTAACAGTCAGAAAATATGACACCAATATTTATGGTCCAAATATATTTGATAAACAGAAAGTTCTGAGCAAAATAACCAATCCGACATATTTTGATACAAAAATTACAGCGAATAAATACCGCTAGGCCGTACCAATTGGGGCTATGGTCAAGAAAAGTTTTTTCAAATCACAAGTAATTGCTGCTAATATACCTTGCGTATTAAATGAGTGAAACGGATTTTGCCGTTTGACAGATGACGACGTGAGGTATGCGTCTGTAGTAATTTTATTCTAACAAGTCAAAAACAATGGAGAGCAATTTATGGCTGATACAAATGCCAAACTAACCGTGAATGGTGAAGAATACGAACTTCCTATTATTAAAGGTACCTTAGGACGTCCAGTCCTCGATGTTGCTGCTATACAAGAATCAGGATTTTGGACTTATGACCCTGGTTTTAAAGTGACTGCTCCTGTTGAATCAAAAATTACTTACATCGACGGCGGTAAAGGCGAGTTATTACATCGTGGCTATCCTATTGATGAGTTAGCAAACCATGCTGAATACCTAGAAGTGGCTTATGCGTTGCTAAATGGCGACCTACCTAACGCTGAGCAAAAGGCAGATTTCTTTGAAAAAATTCGTGAACATACGGCTGTTCATGATCAATTGCGTAAATTCTTTGAAGGTTTCCGCCGTGACGCGCATCCAATGGCCATTATGGTTGGTGTCGTTGGTGCGTTATCAGCGTTCTATCATGACAACCTAGACCTCAGTAACGAAGAGCATCGTGAAATCACAGCTATTCGTTTGATTGCTAAGATGCCTACGCTTGCGGCGATGAGTTATAAATACTCGCAGGGCGAACCGTTCATGTATCCGCGTAATGACTTTAATTACGCTGAAAACTTCTTATATATGATGTTTGCCACCCCTGCTGATGTAGACTATCAAACAAACGATGTCATCACGCGCGCCATGGACAAAATCTTTACCTTGCATGCTGATCATGAGCAAAACGCGTCAACATCAACAGTCCGCTTAGCTGGCTCTACTGGTGCTAACCCTTATGCTTGTATCGCTGCTGGTATCGCAGCTCTTTGGGGTCCATCGCATGGCGGCGCAAACGAAGCTGTACTAGAGATGCTAGATGAGATCGGTACGGTTGAAAATGTGCCTGAGTTTATGGAAAAAGTGAAAAGCCGTGAAGTGAAGCTAATGGGCTTTGGTCACCGTGTCTACAAAAACTTCGATCCACGTGCGAAAGTCATGAAAGAGACTTGTGATGAAGTATTAGAAGCACTTGGTGTCAACGATCCTAAGCTTGAATTGGCAATGGCACTCGAAAAAATTGCACTAGAAGACCCGTTCTTCATCGAGCGTAACCTATATCCAAACGTTGATTTTTACTCTGGTATTATCTTAAAAGCCATCGGTATCCCAACATCAATGTTTACGGTAATCTTTGCACTGGCTCGTACTTCAGGTTGGATCAGCCATTTGTTAGAGATGCACAGCGCCCCACACAAGATCGGTCGTCCACGTCAGTTATATACGGGTGAAACGCGCCGTGACTTTGTCAAGGTTGAAGACCGTAAGTAAGCAAAAATAGTATCTTTACAATAAAAAATCCCGCCATCATGCGGGATTTTTTATTGTGTCTGTAAAGTCTATAGCAAATACGATACTTGGCACGCGACTATCGCCATCACGTCATACGCTATTGGAACTCTTTTAACGTCTGTTCATATTTGGCAATCTGCTCATCATATCCTTTAATCGTATCGTTGAATTTGGTCATGAGCGTTTCAAACTCTTGCTGCTGCTTTTGCTTCATTTGCTGCATATCAACGACCTGCTGCGCTTCTATCTGCTCCCACACTTGATGCTGAATAATCAACCGAGCCAGCGCTGGACTTTTTGCACTCACACGTCCAGCAATCTCTGCATGTTCAAATAGCTGAGGAACTAAGGTCGCTATGTTGATTAGCGTATCCGCATCTTCTGCACTAAGGGGCGTGGTCACAGGCTGATACAACGCCTCCATCGTCTGCTGATAGCGCTCTATGATCTCATCTTCAGTCAACATGACGGGCTTACGCGGCTCAAGGCTAATACGTTTTAATACCGTTAAGTCACGCTCTCCAACTTCCGTGCTGGTATTGACCTCTGCATCTGTGTTTGAATCTGTATTGCTATCGATAGCGACTGAATCATCCGTTGCCACTCCCTGCTCAGTGCCCATCGCTTCTACACCGCTGGTAGAAACAGCATCATTTGTCATTGCTTCGGTATTATCTGTGTCTTTATTATCAGTAGGCGTAGTGAGCAATAATGACGCTTCGCTATCTGAAGTATCTGCAGCTTGCAAAGACTCATACTCTGCTTGTAGTCGGCGCTGCAACCCTTGAGCCTGGGCCACATATATAGGCTGAAACTGCTCAATACGAGCAGCCGCTGAGTCACTTTGGGGTATAGGCTGACTGTCCTCTGTGTTCGTCTGCTCGCTTGTCTGACCGTCTTCGGATACAGGTGGCGTATCTGCTTGCTGCTGACAACCAGTCAGAAATAATACACTAGCTAACGCAGCTGCCAACGCTGAGCTAGCATGAGGATTGACATGAGGCGTTACTGGCAAAAGTCGAAACATGAGCGTAAATATCCTTTAATAAGGCTAAAATATAAAGAGCTAAAATGGTGATGCACGTAGGCTTTTTGCTTACTATGAGGCAGTTTAAGTAGTAAAATTGCTGTTGGCGCGTTTTTTGTCAGTGATAGCATTCACTGTCAAAAATGGTATACAGGCTTCTAAATCCTGACAATCCTGTCCTTTTTGACGGCGCACAAAATAATCTTGAACCATTCGCGCCTGCTGCTCGATACCGTATTTAAAAAAGGACTTACCCGTCTCTAGCACATAATCATATCGCCGATCGATAAGGGCACCGCGTACCACTTTCAAGCCTTGCTGTAGCTGCCACACGTGAGTGAGCTCATGGATAAGCCAGCTTTGCTTGCCCAGCGAGGCCAAACTAAAATCTGTGATCCAATCGGCTGGATTAAAGTAAATATGACCATTTGGACTCACCGCGTAGTTTTTTAGTACCCACCATGTGGTCTTTAGCTGCACCTCATCGAGCCTAATACGGTCACCGAACACTGAGCGTGCCAGTGCTATCTCGCCAATTGTCAGATAACGCGACTGCTGCTTTTTTGCAATATTACGTGAGTATCGGTTCAATAAACGCTTGAGAGGTGGTCTCATCATAGTCAATGCAATACCTTATCGTTGATAGGCCAGTTATAATAAATCATACTTACCTTAGCCATGCTTATTCGTACGGTTAGACCTTTAATATAGATGAATGTCGAAAACTAAAGCGTTGAGGACATAAGCTATACGCTTCGTTAGCTTTCATTAACATGTTTTTGCGTTAGCCTGACGTCTATACTTTCCATAAGTAAATGCCCGATGAATTCTGCTACGACTATCATTTAGTGGCCATTATTATTGTAGAATTATTGCGAGAATCATGCCAAGCGGATAGATATACACCATTTACATTCACAGTACTGTATTTAAAGTCCCATATGTTTTTTAGGAACGATCATAGAATCTCTTGCGTATCGCCATTGTCGCTAGCAGATTGCCTTTTCACTTTCCAATAGAGAGTCTTATGCCACCCAATTTCCATGCTGATACCCCACTTGCTCAGCGTATGCGTCCTGATTCTCTCGCGGCTATTATTGGCCAAGAGCACCTTTTGGCGGCTGGGGCACCATTACGGCGTTTGGTCGAGCAGGGCCATTTGCCCTCTATCATCCTCCATGGCGAAGCAGGTATCGGTAAGACGACCATCGCAATGCTATTGGCTGATGCGGTCAATCGACCTTTTCATGCGCTTTCTGCATTGAATACTGGGGTTAAGCAGTTACGCGAGGTGCTCGATAGCAAAGACTCACTGGCATTTGAGTCACCAGTGGTCTTTATCGACGAGATTCATCGGTTTAATAAGGCGCAGCAAGATGCATTATTGGGCGCGGTAGAATCTGGTGATATTACGCTGATTGGTGCCACGACAGAAAATCCCTCATTCAGTGTGAATAACGCGCTGTTGTCACGTTGCCAAGTGTACCGCTTAGAGCCGTTAACGCCCGAGCAAATCAGTGCGGTATTACAGCGAGCACTCTCGAAAGACCCTATACTCAAAAAACTCACCATCGACTTGCAAGCACAAGAGACCATCAGCCAACTGGCACATGGCGATGCAAGAAAGGCACTAAACTTGCTAGAGCTGGCGATTCAAACAGCGGATGCCAAGCAATCACCGATTATTATCAATGATGAATTGGTTAGCCGAGTAGCGCAGACGGCATTGGTACGTTATGACAAAGATGGCGAACAACATTACGATATTATCTCAGCCATGATCAAATCAGTGCGTGGCTCAGATCCTGACGCGGCGTTGTACTGGATGGCGCGGATGCTCGTTGGCGGTGAGCCTGCCGATTTTATCGCGCGCAGATTGGTAATCTTAGCCAGTGAAGATATCGGCAATGCCAATCCAAACGCCCTACTCCTTGCGGATGCAGCCCTGCGCAGTGTGCAATCCATCGGTATGCCAGAAGCGCGTATTATCCTAGGGCAAGTGGTGGTCTATTTAGCCACCAGTGCAAAGAGTAACAGCACATATAAAGCGATCAATGCAGCGATGGCGTTGGCAGAAAAAGACGCCTCGCCAGTACCACTACATCTGCGTAATGGCGTGACCAAACTGATGCGCAATCAAGGCTATGGTCAAGGTTATGCTTACCCGCATGATTATCCCAATCACTACTACCCTCAAAGCTATTTGCCAGAAAACTTAGCAGGCACGAGCTTTTATGAGTTTGCCGATAACCAGCGAGAACAGCATAGCAAGCAGTTTATGGCGTGGCTAAAAAGCCAAACGGCCAGTAACGACTGATCTATTGACCCACTGGATCAAAAGGTTTGAAAGTTAGTTGCATATACTATTGGTAAAACTGAACCCTGTTTTTAAAAGACTAAGCGTTATAGTTCAGCTTTGGGTCAGCACGCTGAGGCAAAAACCGTTAAAATACCTATCGCCATGATGAATAAGAATCATGAAACATTTTCATATTTGGTTGCTATGATGATCAAACGATTTGCTCAACAGCAACAGCACGTGTTACCAACTACTGCTACAATGAGCCGACAACCCTTTATATTACAAACCACACATATTTATTAATAATAAAATATTGAGATTTACTATGAGTTTAAATACGATTCCTGAGATTATCGAAGACATTCGTGCCGGAAAAATGGTCATCTTAATGGATGATGAAGACCGCGAAAACGAAGGCGATATCATCATGGCGGCGACCCATGTTCGTCCTGAAGATATCAACTTTATGATTACTCATGCACGCGGCTTGGTGTGTCTGACGCTATCACAAGCACGCTGTCAGCAATTGGCATTGCCACTGATGTCAGATCGCAACGAGGCAAAATTTAGCACCAACTTTACAGTATCGATTGAGGCGGCTGAAGGCGTGACCACAGGTATCTCTGCCGCTGACCGTGCTCGCACCATTCAAGCCGCTGTATCTTCGGCAGCCAAACCAGAAGACATCGTGCAGCCTGGGCATATTTTCCCTATCATGGCACAAAACGGCGGCGTTCTACACCGTGCAGGCCACACAGAAGCAGGGTGCGATTTATCAAGACTGGCAGGATTAGAGCCTGCTGCGGTGATTGTAGAAATCATCAACGCTGATGGCACCATGGCACGTCGCGATGATCTTGAGATATTTGCCAAAGAGCATAACATCAAGATGGGCACCATTGCTGATCTCATCAACTACCGCATCGCCAATGAGCAAACGGTAGAAGAAATCGAAACTCGTCCTTTTGAAACAGAACATGGCACTTTTACCTTGCACCGTTTCCGCGAGTTCGGCGCTGAAGAAACTCATATCGCCTTGGTAAAAGGAGATGTGAGCGAAGGCGTGAGTACCGTACGTGTCCACGGTTTCCACCCACTGCGTGATTTATTTGCTGCCAAAAATGATATGACTGGTCGTAGCGGCTGGAGCGTCCAATCAGCGCTAGAAGAGATTAGCGCCTCAGAGCGCGGTGTGTTGGTTTGGGTCGGCAACCATCAGCCGATCGATTTGGGAGATGCATTAGATAAAGCCTTGGACAATGAGTCACAATCGACCATTACCCAGCAGCCTTATCGCAGTATCGGCGTTGGTGCACAGATATTACGTCATTTAGGCGTCCGTGATATGCGTCTATTGTCATCACCCATGAAGTTTTATGCGTTATCAGGTTTTGATCTCAATGTGGTGGATTTTGTGCACGCACCGCAAGAGAGCTAAAATCTACTTGGAAAATGGCCTGAGAAAAGTCATGAAAAAAGGCACGCTACGATAATGTTAGCGTGCCTTTTTTATTTTTGATGGTTATATAACACTATCCGAGATAGGTCATCAACGCAGCTAAAGCCTATTCTAATATTCAGGGGTATGACCAAATTTTGCCTCTAATGCCAGTAAGCGCGCACGTTCTTCTGCTGTCCAAGGCAGTTTAGCTTTGCCATCACTATCGAGGCGCACCACGACAGCCTCAGCGGTGGCAACGATTTTGTTTTGTGCTGTACTATAGTAGCTATATTCCATCGCGATACTGGTATTGCCCAGACGCTGACAGCGAACGCCCAATAACAAAGTATCAGGATAGGTCACTGGGTGCAAATACTGGCAGCTCGACTGTGCTAAGACGGTGACCATACTGCCATCGAACATATCTAGCGCATGTAAATAGCCAATACGCGCTGACTCAGAATAACGATAATACACCACGTTATTTAAATGGTTAAAGGCATCCATCTCACCCCAATGAATCGGCTGATAATGAATCACTGGGTAATGCGCCAGTACTTCAGGTCGATCAATTGCTACCTCAGACATGAAATCTGATTTTTCACTCATATTGGTCATAACTTACCTTGTGTCTCATGTTGTCTATATATAGCTGTTTCGAACCGTATCGATTAAGGTTGTGGCTTATCCAAAATCTGTGTGGTTAACAAGGGTGTTGGCTTAGGAGCGTTGGCAATCAGTTGGTCAAGCCAGGCAATGACTTCTGGTATATCATTTGGCGACTGCATGGTCTCTAGGTTGTTGTCCGTACCCTTTGGCTTTTTGTCGGATGGAGCAATGCCAATGGCGCCAACTTGCGCGGAGTTTTTGCCATTGCTAACCGATGATTTAGGTAGTAAGGTTTTTAGCTGTTTGCGCGCTTGGGTTAAATAATTGATCAGTTGATCCTGCTCGCGCATATTGCTCGCTTGACTCGCCAGATTCAACGTCATGATGACTTCATGAATCGTCAGTTGTCTACGCGTCAATGTCGTGTCGTTACGCGCTGACGTTTGAGCAGGCGGATTCGCTACTGCACGCTTTTGGTCACCCTCAGTTGCAGCATCAACTAGCTCTCGGCGCTGAATATCAGCACCCTCGTAACTCCCAAGGCGCTCATGACTGTGCAAAAACTCTTGGATGTTTTGTATCGCAAGATTTTGTATTTGCCATGGGCTGGGCTGCGAGCTTTGCGCCTGTAGTCGTTCGATATCTTTGAGCAAGCTTTGCTTGATCACGACGGTCAATGCAGGGGCAATCTCATTGCTGCTTTGTGCCAATTGCCAATGCAAACCTCGCAGCAACTCTATCGCTGCGCTGTCATTGTTGTCTGCTATCAACCTATCTGCTGCTTTTATTTGAATACGCAGTAAATCCAGTTGGTTTTGCGCTTGGCTACTGGCTTTGACTCTAGGCTCTGGTAGCGTCTGCTGGCTCATGGCAAACAAACGATCGTCCATCTCGTTTAGGCGACTGACAACCTGCTCATTGCTTTGCAAGCGCTCGTTGACACTATGCTGAAAACGCTGCTGACTAATATAGAGCCACAGCAATGCTGCGATAAGCAGCAAGATAACCAGCCACTGTAAGCGCAGCAACAAAATGTGTGCTTGCCGGCGCTGCTGGATAGGAGAAGGCTCCTTAGATAAGGACTCAGAATTCATTGACATAAGGACGTACCGCTATAGGTATGTGTAAACAGGTTTAACGCAAATAAAAAATGGTAACGCTAAGTATCATTATTGATGGCTGATAGAATGGTATCTGGCGCCAAATCCTCTACGCGCCAATAGCTCAGACGCTGAGCTGCCACCATATTGGCCAAGCGCGCCCCCAATACCACATAAGCAAAATCTGATAAGCTGAGTGGCAAGTTGATTGCTGTAGCACTTGTAATGTGACTGTCATGTTCTGACGCGACAGTCTTTGCGTCTGCAACGATAGTGGTCCAATGCTCAAAAGCGGCACCACTACTCACGACGACGATAGGCTTTTTTGTGGTCTTCGCTATTTTATGATACGAATGAAAATCTTGTTGCCACTGCTGATACTGAGCCATCGCCTCAATAGGCATCGAGCGCTCATACCATGCAATACTATCGATCTGTACGCCGCGTGCTTGCAAGGTATCAACCAGTAATCGCCGTCCCCCAAGCCCGCGCCATATCAAAAGCTTATCACCTGACTGTAAGCGTTCGATTTCAGGCATGGCCAGCATCCCTTCATTATTGGCAACTTTGGGCTGTCGCACTTGATAGTTGGTCGCGTCTATTTTTGCCTGATTGAGGGCCGCAGCGGTCGCTTGCCCCACTGCAATGAGTGGGCTTGGCGTTATCAAAGCCTTATGACCCCTATCTGCTGCTTTGTTTGCCGTTTTCGTATCATCACTATCGTCATGATCGTTATGTACAAGCGATTGCCAAACCTTTAGACCTAAGCTTGCAGCAGTGGGGCTTACGATCACCAGTGCTTTATATTCACCCGCTAGCCACGCGTGCATCAGCGCCCTATCTTCATCAGTGGTTGGACGCTGACGCAGTGTCAGCATCGGTATCTCAACCACGCTCAGTCCCGCTGCCTGCAAATACTGTGTAAGCGGGGCAGCGCGAGCAATCGGTCGCGTATTGATGACAATTTGCGACATTGACTCATTGGACAGTGGTTTGTTATACAAAGATTTAGCGTGACTTGACGTTGATGACATCGATATCCCACGGCAAAAAGCGTAAAGAGTTTATCAATCGTAGACCCACTCTCAAACAAGCTGATCTACGACCAAATAGGATAAGGCCAATGCGTTACTCAGGATGATAAATGGCTGATAAGATCTCCCCTGCGCCATCGGCAAGCAACTTATCTGCGACATCGATACCAAGCTGATTCGCTTGCGCTTCTTGCTCATCTTGTGTACCGACTAGAGTGACTCGCTTCTCTGCTTTTAGCAATTTACTGCCATCCGCCTGACCCACACGGCCACGGAGCCACAGTACATTGCCGTTATCATTGTTACCGTTTTCGCCATTGTCATCGTTATTCGCACTGGTTTCATCAGCCATTTGCAAGACAGCATAGGCTGCAATCGGTACTTGGCAGCCACCCTCCAAGTGACGGTTAAGCGCACGCTCAGCGATAAGGCGAATACGCGCTTTATCATCGTTCAGTGGCGCTAGTAATTTCAACACCTCGTCATCGCCTTCACGGCACTCAATCGCCAAAGCCCCTTGACCCACAGCTGGCAGGCACGCATCAATATCTAGCTGTCCGCGAATGCGCTCATCCAGCTCAATACGCTGCAAACCACTGGTGGCCAAAATAATAGCATCGTACTCACCTGCATCTAGCTTGCCTAAACGCGTACCGACATTGCCTCGTAGGGTTCTGATTTGTAGATCTGGACGATAGGCCTTGATCTGGCATTGACGACGCAAGCTTGACGTCCCCACGATCGCGCCTTGCGGCAATTCATCAATACTATTATAAGTATTTGAGACAAAAGCATCAGTGGGTGAGGCACGTTTGCAATAGACGCCCAGCGTCAGGCCATCAGGGAGCTGCATAGGAACATCCTTTAGCGAATGCACCGCAATGTCTGCTTGTTTGTTATACAGTGCCTGCTCAAGCTCTTTGACAAACAATCCCTTACCGCCAATTTTGGCCAATGGTGTGTCCAAAATCTTGTCACCCTTAGTGACAATTTTTAGTAGGTGAATGCTCAGCTCAGGATAAAGCGCCAACAGACGATCACGAATATGCTCTGCTTGCCATAGGGCCAAAGGGCTCTGACGCGTGGCGATGGTTAGGGTAGTCAAAGCAGGTTGCTGCAGATTGCTCATAAAGGGCCTCAATAAGTTCGATACTCTCAAGCTCGATACTATAATGTCAGTACGATACAAAACCAAAACTTGCCATAAAAAGAGGCAGCTCAAAGCACTGATGGTAAATACCGACGCAAAAAAATACCCCTATTTAAGCATAAATAAGGGTTTGATGATATGGGATGATGATGTCACCCTTCTCACTATTACATACTTTGGATTTTATCACGTAAGGCTGGCAGATGACGACGACTCACCGCCAAAGTCTCGTCTATGCCCTTAAAACGGATCTGATACTGCCCTGCATCTAACGTTTCCAAAAAATCCAAAAAGTTCAAATTGATAATGGCGTTGCGATGGACGCGGAACAAACGATCTTCAAACTCTCGCTCTAATTCTTTCAAAGTTTCATCAATCAATACGATGCCGCCTTTGTGACGCACTTTGACATACTTTTGATCTGCTGCAAAATAATAAATATCTTTGATTTTAATAAGCTCAACCCCGCGGTGAGTACGAGCGGCAATGTGCTCACGTATTGGGCGCGCCGTTGGATCCTCAAGCTTACGAATCTCATTTAGTTGTGCAGCGTTTAGGTTTTTTGCTTTGTTTAGCGCCTCTAAAAGCTCATCTTTGTTTGCAGGTTTGAGCACGTAGCCGATTGCATTCGCTTTTAGCGCCGCTATCGCATAATGATCGTAAGCGGTAACAAATATAATTGCTGGTGGATGCTCAAGTTGATTCAACTCTTGGGCACAGCGCACCCCATCCATCTCAGGCATACGAATGTCTAACAATATAATATCAGGCTGCTGAGTTTTTACAGCGACAATAGCCTCTGCCCCTGTGGTTGCTTGCGCAACGACCTCGTAACCTGACTCTTGGACGATTCTCACCAAACGCTCACGCGCTAGAGGCTCATCATCGCAAACTATAATACGCATGTAAACTCCCACCTCAAATTCTACTGAATATGTGTCGATGGTATGACGAATATACTGGTCAGTTCAATATGGTGAATTTTTCTACATCATATTTTTAATATTAACCACTCGTTGTCAGTAATTGACAGATATAAATCGTAATAACCATATAGATATAGGAGACTAAGCAATAAATATGCCATCACTCTTTATGATCAATAATAACGATGAAAAAGCAGGAAAGGAAAATAGAGATTTATACGCTGACATCTTGAAGGGGATAGTCAATAATGGTAGTCACATGATTGTTCGTGACTGTGCCTTGGATATCGGCGCTTTGGCCGAAATAAGCACGTAAGCGATCCGCTTGAATGTAAAAATTCATGTGCTGACGTAAATCATAGTTAATGATCAACGTCTTTTTGGGCAGCTTCACATCAATCTGAATATGCACGCGGTGCGACTCCCATCTGACCTTAATATTGAAATAAATGGTTTCGGTGGTCATCTCAACCACATTGAGCAGCATTTTCTCTAGGACACTTTGTAAGGTTAATGCTGTAATCACCATATCATACATGACATCCTCGTCAGGCAGATCCCAATTGACCTCAAGCTTGTCTGCCAAGCGGCTAGACTCAATCGCTAGATAATGCTCACAAAGCGCAATTTCTTCTTCAAAACTGATCTCACGTTCGCCGCTAAAACTGGCGCGATATAATACTGAAACGTGCTGTAATAAAGCGGCCGCTTTTGGTGGGTTTGACTCAATAAGCGATACCAGTGTGTTGATGGTATTAAAGAAAAAATGTGGGGCGGTACGAACTTTGATTAAATCGTTTTGCGCGGTCAATTTATATTCAAATGATAGTCTGAGCGCATTGAGCTCACGATGGCTACGCAAAAAGTACAGCAAAAACACAATCGTAAAACCGCCAGTCAGTACCGTATTAAACCATAGGTTTGTCAAAAAAGCATGACGATCGTACGTCATAAAACCCAGATTGATCATCACCAAGACCACTAATGCCATAGAAACAGTCGCAGAAAACATCATGAGCATGACGATACGCACACTAACACTAGGAATACTGGCATTTTTTAGAATAGGGCGCAGATAATCCACCAAATACAATGCGGGTATGACGGTCAGTGCGTTTTGAATGATTCTCGCCAGCAGCTTGATGATAAAATCTGACCAGCTCGATAGACCATGACGCTCAATCACCGTCAAAAACAGTGACCAAAAAACGATATAGGTCAGCCATTGCCACGGCTTCATGAGCTGCATAAGCTTGGGAATAAAAAACTCTAAGCGCGTAGCTAGTAAGGCAACCTCATCATTTGCTATACTCGAGTTCTTATTCTCTTGACTTGTCTTGTACCGATATGAACGCCAATTCTTCAAACCTTAGTAATCCTGAATCAAGTAAAAATTCATCTGCTTCTGATTCTAGCACGAATGTCCCAACAACAAACAAAGATGCAAAAAATAGCCCTATCAGCACTCAAGGCCAGCAAATGTGGGGCGGGCGCTTTAGCGAGGCGACGGATAGCTTCGTTGCCGCCTTTACTGCCTCTGTCGGCTTTGACCAACGCTTCGCTCGCCACGACATCCAAGGCTCGATTGCGCATGCAACGATGCTCAAAGCATGCGATATCTTGACTGCTGATGAGGTGGCTACCATTATCGATGGGCTAAACACCGTGCTGCAAGAAATCGAAGCGGGTGAGTTTAATTGGTCGATCGCCCTCGAAGATGTGCACATGAACGTCGAATCTCGCTTGACTGATATTATAGGCCCAGTCGGCAAAAAGCTACACACGGGCCGTAGCCGTAACGATCAGGTCGCGACCGACATTCGTTTATGGTTGCGTGAAGAGATCGATAATATTATTGAGCTGCTCGTGCGCTTACAAAGTGGCCTGCTTGATCTGGCTGATCAACATACCGATACCATTATGCCTGGTTTTACGCATCTACAAACCGCCCAGCCTGTCAGCTTTGGTCACCATGTAATGGCGTGGTTTGAGATGTTGTATCGCGATACCGAGCGTTTGGTTGACGCCCGTCGCCGTATCAATCAGATGCCCCTTGGTAGTGCAGCCCTAGCTGGTACAACGTTCCCGATTGATCGTACCATCACCGCTGAGTTGCTAGGGTTTGAAGGTATTTGTCAAAATTCGCTCGATGCCGTCTCAGATCGTGATTTTGCGATTGAGTTTACCTCCGCCGCCTCGATTCTGATGATGCACATGTCACGTATGAGTGAAGAGATTATTCTGTGGATGTCAGCGCAGTTTAACTTTGTCCAGATACCCGATCGTTTCTGTACTGGCTCATCAATCATGCCACAAAAGAAAAACCCTGACGTGCCAGAATTGGTACGCGGTAAAGCGGCACGTGTCTTTGGTCAGCTAATGACATTACTCAGCCTGATGAAAAGCCAGCCACTCGCCTACAATAAAGACAACCAAGAAGACAAAGAGCCTTTGTTTGATTGTGTCGACACGCTAACAGGCTCACTACTTGCCTTTGCTGATATGCTGCCCAACATTGTCCCAAACAAAGAGAGCATGCGTGCTGCAACGATGAAAGGCTATGCCACTGCCACTGACTTGGCAGATTATCTGGTACGTCAAGGCGTTGCGTTCCGTGATGCGCATGAAGTCGTGGGTAATGCGGTTGCACTAGGCATTAAAGAAGGCGTCGACCTCAGTGACTTATCCTTGGCACAATTGCAACAATTCAGTGATGCCATCGGTGAGGATGTCTTTGACTATCTCACGCTAGAGGGCTCACTAGCAGCTCGTGACCATCTGGGCGGTACTGCGCCAAACCAAGTCAAGCAAGCCGTAATCAATGGCCGCGCTCGTTTAAAAGCCTTTGCTTGATCATATCGTTTTAAGCATAAGTGAACTGACCGCGCTACATCTGACACCCGCTATTGATGCGGGTGTTTTTATTTCATTAACCATTCGCTATTCGCGCTTTTTCGCGCAGCCTCATTCGGCGTCATATGAAACCAGCAACAATAAAAGCAGAAAAAAAGTAGAATGTACGGATGACGCCTTGTAGATTGATGTCTGTTGGTTAAGAGACACGAGATACCCTTTGCTAAATTGACCAAGACCGTTATCATAGACTCATACGATTATTTAACTTGCCTGCTAGGGCATATCATCATTTAGATAGCGAGGCTTAAAATAAGATAAATGGTAGTCAAACAAGGAAAAAACTGCAGAGAATATCGGTATATTCACAAAGTTTTTGACGATGTTTGACAAGATTTAGCCATTTTAAGACCGCTAAATGACTGAATAGGCTAATTGATGACACGCCCTAATATAATAAATAAGGAACACCTGATGACTGAGACTTTTAATCCCCAAGACAATACCGTGTTTTGCCGCAAATACAAGCAAGAACTACCAAAAATGCCCCATCCGCCCTTCCCTAATAAAAAAGGCCAAGAGCTACAAGAAACAGTATCTGACAAGGCATGGAAAGAGTGGCTAGAACATCAAACCATGCTCATCAATGAGAACCATTTGAGTATGATGGATCCTGAAGCCAAAAAATTCTTGACCGAGCAGCGTGATAAGTTCTTGGATAATGAAGACTATGAGCGCGCCCAAGGCTGGACGCCAGAAAGCTAGGCTGAGACCACTGTATTACATCCATAAAAAAACGCGCTATAGTAAGCGCGTTTTTTACGTAAGAAGACTATTCTGCCTGCGTTATTAGTCGTCATTACTTTCTAAAGCTTCGTAGTCGTCGACTGACATCGTGCTCACTTGACGAGCAGCCAGACGATCATTGGCTTCTTGCACCGCTTTTTCGACCATGGCATAGTCTGAATGGCGTACATCTTGACCACTGATATAGTTGATCACCAGCTCCGCCACGTTTTGCGCATGATCGCCGATACGTTCAAGCGAGCGCAAAATCCACATGATATTGATGACCTTTGAGACTTGTCTTGAGTCTTCCATGATATAGGTCATCAACGCGCGAATGGCAGATTGATATTCATTATTGACCACACTGTCATTGCGCATGACCTCAAACGCTTGCTCAGCATTCGATTGACTAAAGGCTTCTAGTGCGTTGTTAAGCATCAGTCTTACCTGATTGCTCAAATGCTGTACCTCAGCATAGCCGTAAGACGATTTGCCTTGTGCCGCGATTCTGCTGGCCATTTTCGCGATTTTTACCGCCTCATCGCCAATACGTTCCAAATCTACCACGCCTTTACTGATCGACATAACCAGACGCAAATCTCCTGCGGCAGGTTGACGCTTAGCAACCAACAATAAAATATGTTCATCGAGCTCAACCTCCATGCGGTTGATATCAAAATCCATCTCGATGACCTCTTGCGCCAGTGTCTCGTCTCTATCAATAAGTGCATGAATCGCTTTGGCCACTTGGTTGGCAGCACTATCACCCATGTATAAGAACAAACGGATGGCTTCATCAAGATCTTGGTCAAAACTTTTGGAGATATGCTTATCACTTTGCATGAGAGATATTCCCTGAAATCTATATTTTAGTAGCGCGATATGCTGGTTGAGTGAAACGACCCAACTTCAGTATTAGCTCTTCAGTACTAATTAATCAGCCCTAGCCATAGCGACCAGTAATATAATCTTCTGTCGCAGTTTGGGTAGGTTTGGTAAAGATCTGATCAGTCTCACCCATCTCGATCATATCGCCTAGATACATATAGACGGTATAGTCTGATACCCGCGCCGCTTGCTGCATGTTGTGGGTAACGATGGCGATGGTATAGTCATTTTTGAGATCTTCTATCAGATCTTCGATAGCACCCGTCGAGATAGGGTCAAGCGCAGACGTTGGCTCATCGAGCAGCAATACTTCAGGCTTGGTTGCGACACTACGAGCGATACACAGACGCTGCTGCTGACCACCTGATAGTGACAGGCCGGATGCTTTTAGTTTGTCTTTCACTTCTGGCCATAGCGCCGATTTTTTTAGTGCCCACTCCACGCGATGATCTAGCTCGTCTTTGCTGAGCTTTTCATAGAGTTTGACACCAAAGGCAACATTGTCATAGATCGACATGGGAAACGGGGTTGGCTTTTGAAATACCATACCGACCTGCGCGCGTAGCAAGTTGACATCGATGTCTTTGCTCAAAATATTGCGCCCATCAAGGTTGATAGCGCCCTCTGCACGCATTCCTGGATACAGATCATACATGCGGTTAAAGGTACGTAGCAGCGTCGATTTGCCGCAACCTGATGGACCAATGAACGCCGTCACTTTCTTTTCTGCGATATCGATATTGATGTTTTTTAATGCCTGAAAATCATCGTAGTAAAAGTTAAGATCGCGGACTTCCATTTTTGCTTTGGGCATGTTTTTGGGGATATCATGAATGCTTTGCTTAGTGAAGTCAGCAGTATTGGGTTGCTGCGATTGCGCACTATGAGACGTGGTTCTATTTAACAAGCTGTCTGTTGTACTGTTAAAGCGATCAGCCGTTGTTTCTGTGCGGGCTTTGCTTACGACATCATTCATAATATTATCCAACCTAGCTTAGTGTATTTCGTATAAATATAAGTAAATACTTGGTATCTTTGCAGCGATATCTGTCTTTATTTGACCTGACCGCGATTGCCAATAAATCTTGCCAAAATATTCAATACCAAGACCGACGCTGTGATCAGCAGCGCGGCTGCCCATGCCAGTGTGTGCCAATTATCATAAGGACTCATCGCAAACTGATAGATGGTATTGGGTAAGTTGGCAATTGGCTGACCCATGTCGGTACTGAAATACTGATTATTGAGCGCGGTAAATAGTAATGGCGCCGTCTCACCTGTGATACGAGCAAAAGCCAAAAGCACCCCTGTCGTCAGTCCCGCTTTGGCAGCTTTGATAGTCACTTGCGTCACCATTTTCCACTTGGGCGTGCCAAGTGCATAAGCCGCTTCGCGCAAGCTATTGGGTACCAGATTCAGCATATTCTCCGTGGTACGTACGACGACTGGAATGACAATCAATGCCAATGCCAATGCGCCTGCCCAACCAGAGAAACTTTGACCTTTGACCATTAAAGCATATATAAACAGACCAATGACAATGGATGGTGCCGATAATAAAATATCGTTCAAAAAACGCGTCACTTGGCCAAGCATACTGCCTTTAGAAAACTCAGACAAATAAATACCAGTCATAAGCCCGATGGGTGCGCCGATGAACAATCCTGAAAACGCCAGCATGGCAGAACCCACGATCGCATTGCGCAAACCACCTGGACTCATCGGCGGCGGCGTGTCAGCGGTAAAAATTGGCAGCTGCACCATGCCTTGGAAGCCTTCAATAAACAGCGTCACCAAGATCCATGATAACCAAAATAAGCCAAACACCATGGCTGACATGGCAAACCCCAAACCCAGCTTATTCATCCAGCGACGTTTGTTGTACAGACTCTTGTTGTAACGCCCCACGCTACTTGGCTTGGTGGTCATGGGCGCATTCATCGCATTGTTAGCAGCCATACTATTTATTTCCCATATCTTTTATCAATATCAATCGAGATCCAATAAGCATGCTTAAGCTTATCGGTTACCTGCTTTGTGATCCATGCGCATGAGCATCAGTTTGGCCAGCGACAGCACGATGAAGGTGATGATAAACAAGATTAAGCCCAGATGCAGTAAAGACGCTAGATGCAGCTCACTTGACGCTTCGGCAAACTCATTGGCCAATGCTGAGGTGATGGTCACACCAGAAGTAAATAGACTTGGGCTGATATTGAACGCATTACCGATCAAGAAAGTCACTGCCATGGTCTCACCGAGCGCACGACCCAGTCCCAAGATTACGCCGCCAACGACACCCGCTTTGGTATAAGGCAAGATAATCTTGAACATCACTTCCCACGTCGTCGCACCCATACCGTAGGCGGACTCTTTGAGTAGATCTGGCACCACAGAGAAAACATCACGCATGGTGGCAGCGATAAAAGGGATAATCATGATGGCAAGTACCAAGGACGCGGTAAACATACCTAGTCCCATGGGTGCGCCTGTAAACAGCTTACCGATGATCGGTAGCGGGCCCACATGCTCAATAAACCATGGCTGAATATGCTCACCAAAGAAAGGCGCAAAGACAAACAAGCCCCACATACCATAAATGATAGAAGGAATACCTGCCAACAGCTCAATGGCAATACCAAGCGGTTTTTTGAGGAACTTTGGACACATTTCGGTCAAAAATATCGCAATACCAAAACTGACTGGTACAGCGATAACAATCGCGATAAATGACGTCACCAAGGTGCCATAAATAGGCGCGAGTGCCCCGTACTCATTGGCAACCGTATCCCAATTATTACTGCTATAAAACCCCAGACCAAACTCTTGGATACTCGGCCACGCCCCAACAATCAGAGACACCAAAATGCCCCCTAACGATAGGAGGACGAGTATGGCAAACGCTTTGGTAGAGTTGACAAATAAAGCGTCGTAACGTTTTTGTTTAGCCAGTTGGGACCTTAAGTCTGTCATAAGTGTCTCAGCATTGAATGGGTGAATTCAAAAACCCAGGGTGTTCATTTCGTTTTATGACAGCAAACGCAACTTGTATCATTACTAATGGTTATCGTGAAATATAGCGATTAGTGTTTTGGTCAAATTTGCTGTGATAAAACCTCTCAAACCACTACCGGAGAATAGTGGCTTAAGAGGAAATTAAAAAGTCATTAAGCAGCAGCTTGTACAGATCGTTTATTGCGCTGGCTTATAAACTGGCTGTCCATCGCTACCTTTGACCTCATTCCATTTCTCTTTGAATAGAGCCACTGCTGTATCAGAGAATGGGACATAGTCTAGCGCCATGGCATCATCATCACCTTGGGTATACGCCCAATCAAAGAAGTTCAACACGCCAGCGACTTGCTGAGGATTCTCTGGTTGCTTGTGTACTAAGATGAAAGTAGCAGCAGCGATTGGCCATGCTTGATCCGTCTCAGAGTTGGTGATGACTTTATAAAAGCCTTCTTGTTGTGACCAATCGATGTCACCAGCGGCGGCAAAGGTTTCAGCAGATGGCTGCACGATATTGCCCGCGGCATTTTTAAGCGCGGCATGTGACATATTGTTTTGCTTGGCGTAGGCATACTCCACATAGCCGATAGAGTTTT
Source organism: Psychrobacter sp. (assembly GCF_030454045.1). GTDB lineage: Bacteria > Pseudomonadota > Gammaproteobacteria > Pseudomonadales > Moraxellaceae > Psychrobacter. The sequence continues at coordinate 35,231 of NZ_JAKDJE010000011.1, forward strand.
TCATACGGTTGACGTAGCTTGAGACGCCCTCATTACCTTTACCACCTGCACCAGTCGCAGAGGTTGGCCACTTAACGGTTTTATCAACCCCAACGCTGTCTTTCCAATCTGGTGATACCTTGGCGAGATAATCGGTAAAGTTAAAAGTCGTACCTGAACCGTCTGAGCGGAATACTGTGGTGATAGCCGCATCTGGCAAAGTCAAATCTGGGTTCATGGCTTTGATCGCAGGATCATTCCAGTTATTGATTTTACCCAGATAGATATTGGCTAAGGTTTCACCATCTAGCTTTAACTGACCTGGCTCAACGCCATCGATGTTAACGATTGGCACAACGCCACCAATCACGGTTGGGAACTGGATAAGACCAGACTCTTCAAGCTCTTCAGGTGTCAATGGCGCATCAGAAGCACCAAAATCGACGGTTTTTGATTGGATTTGTTTGATACCACCAGATGAACCAATAGATTGATAGTTGACTTGGCCACCTGTGGCAGCGTTATAGTCATAAGACCATTTGGCATAGATCGGCTGCGGGAATGATGCGCCTGCACCTGTGATATTCATGGCGATGTTTTCAGCAGATTTGAAACCCGTGTCAGCAGAAGGCGTTGCCTGAGTCTGAGTGGTGGTTTCAGCCGTGGTAGCGGCGCTACTGGTCGTATCAGCAGCTGGTTCTGCCGTCTCTGTTGACTTATTACACGCCGTAAGCATTAATGTACAACTAACGGCCACTGCTAATAACGAATAACGCATGTAGGACTCCTGAAGTTTAACAACGATATAAAAAAGCATTGTTTGTGATATGAGCGTTATCTTGACAAATCTTTATGACAGTTTAATGACAACCTCTCAAATCCTGCATTCGCTTTACACAATATTTAGCAATCGCCTCTAAGTAACAGTAATATCAAGGAATTTTAATTACTATCAATAACTCCTGTTCTTTGTATCCATGCTAAATAGCAAAATAAGCGCCTGATATTTTCATCCAAATTCCATTAGCCGTTAACGCAGAATTTTGTTAGTATGAAGAAGATTTACAACACTGACAGACTCGGGGTGCGGTGTAGCATTGGCCTACTTTATTAAACGTTTATAGTTAAACATTGATAAAAGTAGCCACCTATCTACATTCGCTGAGAGATCACCCGCCGAACCTGATGCGGTTAGTACCGACGCAGGGAAGTCTTAAGCACGTTGTTATTGATGACAACGGACGCGTAGAAATACCCTTTTATCATCGCTATTGTCTAACGATGCACGTCGCATACGTAGATAACGAGAGAAGATAGAAAGCGGCGTCCACTATTTGATGACCATTAACCGCGACAATTTCTTTGCTCGCTGTTAGGTGTTGATAATATAAATTTGTCTGAATGACGAGTGTTTGCCCCGCAGCTACTGGCGGTGTTGCTTTTATTCAAAAACCAACACGCTAGGACAGCATATGACTATTTCAGACAGCACCTCAATTGCACCGAAAGCCCAAACGCATAACCCAGCCGATAACATTCTTCCTGTATCAGACACCAAAGCAGATAAAAAAGCCGACGCGCTAAAGACACCTGCCCACCGCGCCGCCAGTGATGCGCGCTTCGAAGAAGACGCGCGCGACTTACACCGTATCCTACCCGCCTCACGCAAAGTCTATATCGAAGGCTCACGACCTGATATCCAAGTACCGATGCGTGAAATCAGCTTAACGGATACGCCTGTTGGCGGTACGGGTGATAAGGATGGCGAGCACAATCCGCCTTTTTATGTGTATGACACCTCAGGTGTCTATACCGACCCCAATGTCGAGATTGATCTGACCCGCGGTCTACCCAAACTGCGTGAAAACTGGATCGCTGAGCGCGGTGATACCGAGCAACTAAGCGGTCTATCTAGCTCGTACGGGCAAGCGCGTGCTCGTGATATCAGCACTGCCAACCTCAGGTTTGCTCATATTGACAAACCGCGCCGTGCCAAAGCAGGGAAAAACGTCACGCAGATGTACTACGCGCGTCGCGGCATCATTACCCCTGAGATGGAATATATTGCGATACGTGAGACGCAAAAGCAGCATGAACTGACTGACATGCGTCAACATGAGGGTGAGAGCTTCGGTGCCAACACGCCCAAAATTATCACCCCTGAATTTGTCCGTGATGAAGTGGCGGCTGGACGCGCCATTATTCCCAACAACATCAACCACCCTGAATCTGAGCCAATGATTATCGGGCGCAATTTTTTGGTGAAAATCAATGCCAATATCGGCAACTCAGCGCTCGGCTCATCGATTGATGAAGAAGTCTCCAAAATGACATGGGCTACGCGTTGGGGCGCGGATACCATCATGGATTTATCGACGGGTAATCACATTCACGAAACCCGCGAATGGCTAATCCGTAACTCTCCTGTGCCGATTGGTACCGTACCGATTTACCAAGCCTTAGAAAAAGTAGATGGCGTCGCTGAAGATCTGACGTGGGAAATATTTCGTGATACCTTGATCGAGCAAGCCGAGCAAGGTGTGGATTACTTCACCATTCACGCAGGCGTCCTGCTCCGCTATGTACCGCTCACCGCAAAGCGTTTGACAGGTATCGTCTCACGCGGTGGCTCTATCATGGCGCAGTGGTGTCTGGCGCATCACAAAGAGAGCTTTTTATACACGCATTTTGAAGATATCTGCGAGATTATGAAGCAATACGATGTGGCGTTCAGTCTAGGTGACGGTCTACGCCCCGGCTGCTTGCAAGATGCCAATGATGAAGCGCAGTTCGGTGAGCTACGCACCCTTGGAGAATTGACCAAAGTGGCATGGGAGCACGACGTACAGTTGATGATTGAAGGCCCTGGACACGTGGCGATGAACCGTATCAAAGAAAACATGGATTTGCAGCTTGAGCTGTGTGCTGACGCGCCTTTCTATACCTTGGGCCCATTAACGACTGACATCGCCCCGGGTTACGACCATATCACCAGTGGGATTGGTGCGGCGATGATTGGCTGGTTTGGTACCGCGATGCTATGCTATGTCACACCAAAAGAGCACTTAGGGCTACCAAACAAAAAAGACGTCAAAGACGGCATTATTACCTATAAAATCGCTGCACACGCCGCCGACCTTGCCAAAGGTCACCCTGGTGCACAGGCGCGTGATAATGCGCTATCCAAAGCGCGCTTTGAATTCCGCTGGGATGATCAGTTCAATCTGGCGCTCGACCCTGATACCGCGCGCGAATATCACGATGAAACGTTGCCAAAAGATGCGCATAAATCGGCACACTTTTGCTCTATGTGTGGTCCGAAGTTTTGCTCCATGAAAATCACGCAAAACGTGCGTGAGTATGCAGCAGGACTGGACAAAGATGCCGCCAACCAAAAAGTGACGCCGCAATCAGGCGACTTAAGCGATGATGATCATTTGATCAAAAAAGTCGATACAGAACTGGTCGGACAAGTAGGCGAAGCCAGTGCTGAAGAAGTCCGTCAAGGCATGGCTGAGATGATGGAAAAATACAACAAGGAGGGATGCCAGTTATACAAAGAAGTATAAGCTTTTTACTATAATAAAAAAGCCCAAACCTGACTATCAAGTTTGGGCTTTTTTAGTTTATGTATTTAGTAATATCAAACCTTCGACGCCTGATAAATCTCCTCAATCGACGTATTAATGGTATCGGCAAACTCTTCATCGCTTTGCTGCTTACTCAACCCTTCGGTAAAGGCGCGCGAGAAGCTGGCAATCATACCGGGGTTTTGTTTGAGCTTCGCGCACGCATCATTGCGGCTATAACCGCCTGATAGCGCCACGACTTTGAGTACTTTTGGATGGTCAATCAGCTCCTGATAAAATCCTGCTTCTTCGGGCAATGTCAGCTTGAGCATCACTTGCTGTTCGTCATTTAAGCGTTCCAGATTACGCAAAATATCGGCTTTTAACAGTACTTCGCAATCATGTTTTTGTGCACTATCAATATTGACCTCTGGCTCAACGATTGGCATCAAGCCTTTTGAGATAATTTGCTTGGCCACATCAAATTGCTGCTGTACAACGAGCTCAATACCATCGACATTTGGCTCATAAATGACTGAGCGCATCTTGGTACCAAATACTGGATAGTTCTTGGCTTTATCTAGCAACAGGTCTAGATTAGGCATCGGCTTCATGACTTGGACGCCGCTCATTTGCTCGGCTAAACCCTTATCGACCTTCAAAAATGGAACGATTTGCTTGTCTTCCCACAGATAGTTGGCGGTCGACTTACCATTGACGTCGCGCTCCATGGTATCTTCAAATAAGATCGCACCAAGCACACGCTCATTGTCAAAACAGTCGCAAGTCATGATACGGGCACGCATCTCATGCACCAAATCAAACATGGCCTCATCATTCTCATACTCATCGCCGCTGATGCCGTAATTCTCTAAAGCCTTTGGTGTGCTGCCGCCACTTTGATCGAGCGCAGCGATAAACCCTGAACCGTCTTTTATGCGCTGTAACTGATTGTCGTATTCCATTGAAAGTACATCCTATTTTTATTGAGTGAATTCAAACATCATAAATCAAGCTTTCTATCACCTATATAAGGTCTGCTATTTGTAGATGACCTTATCATAGGATGATAAGTATGCCTATATAGAAAACGTGACAACTTTGCTAAAAATTCTACTGTATCCTTCTTTGGACAACATATCTCACGCCAAAAATAAGACGCCCACACAGCATACTGCGAGTAGCAGTCCCACCAAATTGATGCGATTGAGTCGTTCTTTAAACACGCCCACTCCGATCAATGTGGCGACTGCGATGACACCCACGTTCATCCCCGTAAACACAATACTGGGTGAATCGGAGAGCACTTGATGGGCTCTGACATAAGCATAAATATTACCCATATTCAGCGCGCCAAGTAGCAATCCAGCGACAAGGGCGTCTGCCTGCCAGCGCACCCGAGTGACGAGCAGATAGACGAGCAATAATAAACCTGCGACTCCAAAGCTCACAAACAGTGTCAACGGAAAAGCGGTACCCTGCTTGGCAACCTGCTTAAACAAGATATCGATGATGCCGTAACCCGCCCATACACCGAATAACCACAGCGGTGTGTATTTTGTTTGCTTAGGGGTATCTGTCTGCTGTGGTCGATAAACCAGTGCTCCTAGCGCCAAAAAGCCAAGTACCAATCCCAGCACACGCGTACCTGTCAGCACCTCACCAAATAGCAAAAAAGCGGCCACTATCGGAATAATCAATGATAAGCGCTGGGAGGCATCCGTTGCCACCATTCCCACCGCCTCAATAGCACGTCCAAGAATGATAAACACGGCCGGTAGCAAGATCCCAAGCGCGATGATGATGCCCCAAGCACTGTCTAGCGCATCTATGGCCCTGACATCAGGCTTCAATAAAAGCCAAGTCAATAAAAAAGCGACGGGATAACCTGCGACAATGGTCTGACGAATATCCATTTTCTTTTGGCGTAGTATTTTTAAAAGCACTGAAACAGCGACGCTACACAGCACCGCAATGGTTAGATACATCATTAAGGCCTACCTTTTGAACCCTAGTACTGGGTATTTATTATCCATACACTGGTGGCGCAGCATCAAGTAAGCCGCTTTGTATTCCACTGTTTTCATTAAAAAATATGATGACAACGCTCATCATTTGATCAACTAAGCCAGTTGCGGTCTAGAAGGTAGCAAAATATATTTTTGACAGCAATCTATTTATCCGTATTTCCACGCGCGTTATTGGCAATAACGTATCAACCAAAAGCACTATGCATGGGTAAATTACAATTTACTGCACGCCTGATTGCCAAGTTTTGATAAAATATCCTGCTATTTTATTAACATAAGTAACGACTCAAAACCGCTCTGTTTTGACGTATTATTGCCGCCTATGAACGCTCTCTTTCGTTTTTTTGAATCCCGTCTTCCTGCCTTCCCAGAAACGCCCATGCCATTGCCTCGTAAGGGGTTGTTGAAGTTTTTGTGGGCCTGTACTCATGGTTTGCGTGGCTGGCTGTTCTTATTTATGATCCTCTCCGCAGGTGTTGGGGTCTATGAGGCCATGTTGTTTGCATGGATTGGTAACTTGGTGGATTGGCTGGGTGCTTATACCCCGCAGACACTGTGGGCAGAAAAAAGCGACATGCTACTGCTGATGTTTGCTGTCTTAATCCTCAGCCCATTTTGGATTGCCTTATCGTCATTGGTACATTTTCAAGTGATCCAAGGCGTGTTTCCGATGCAAATGCGCTGGCGTTTTCACCGCCGCATGCTTGGGCAGTCGATGCAGTTTTATCAAGATGAGTTTTCAGGACGTGTCTCAGCAAAGGTGATGCAGACTGCACTTGCGGTGCGTGATACGGTGATGACCATCACCGATATGATGATGTATGTGGTGGTATATTTTGTCACTACTGGGGTGATTTTATTTAATCTGGACAGCTTGCTGCTCATTCCGTTTGCGGTTTGGTTTGTGCTGTTTGGGCTTGCCATGTGGTATTTTATTCCGCGCCTCAAACGTACGGCCATTGTACAAGCGGATGCCCGTGCGTTGATGACCGGGCGCATCACCGATGCTTATGCCAATATCATGACCGTCAAGCTGTTTAGCCACTCGCAGCGTGAGCTTGGCTATGCCAAATACGCGATGAATCAGTTTTTGGGTACGGTACACGCACAGATGCGCTGGGTCAGCTATCTTGAGGTCGTCAATCATGCCATCAGTGTGACTTTGATTGGCTCGACTGCAGCTATCGGTATATATTTGTGGCAACAAGGCGATGTTGGTGTTGGTGCGATTGCCGCAGCGACTGCTATGGCACTGCGCTTAAACGGTTTGACCCACTGGATTATGTGGCAGACCACCAGTTTGTTTGAAAGTATTGGTACGGTACAAGATGGTATGCGTACTCTATCAGCCCCGCAAAAAGTCGTCGATAAACCCAATGCGCAAACACTAACGGTCACTGATGGTCGTATTGTCTTTGATCATATTGATTTTGGTTACGAAGAGGATATGAGCGCTGCCGATGATGAAGGCGCGCGCGTCGATGAGGCGCACACTGTAGGTACCGCACTGGCGAGCAACCGTGTGAAGCTGCTAGATGACTTTTATTTGGACATCAAACCAGGTGAAAAAATCGGTCTGGTTGGACGCTCTGGGGCAGGCAAATCAACCTTGGTGAATTTACTACTACGCTTCTTTGATGTCGATAGTGGCAAAATCTTTATTGATGGACAGGCAATTGATGAGGTCACCCAAGAATCGTTACGTCAGCAAATTGGTATGGTGACCCAAGACACCTCATTATTGCATCGTACCATCCGTGAAAACATTGCTTATGGTCGTCCAGATGCCACCGATGCTGAAATTATTGAAGCCACTAAGCAAGCCCAAGCATGGGACTTTATCAAAGACTTAAGCGATGACAAAGGCAACACCGACCTTGATACCCAGGTCGGTGAGCGCGGCGTCAAACTCTCAGGTGGTCAGCGCCAGCGTATCGCCATCTCCCGCGTAATGCTGAAAAACGCACCAATTTTGCTGCTTGATGAAGCCACGAGTGCCCTTGACTCTGAAATCGAATTTGCCATTACTGAAAGCTTAAACGACATGATGACTGGCAAAACCGTGATTGCCATTGCCCACCGTTTATCAACCATTGCGGCACTGGATCGACTAGTAGTGATGGACAAAGGTCGTATTATTGAACAAGGCAGTCACGAGGCGCTGCTCGCACGCGATGGCGTCTATGCTAAATTATGGCAACGTCAAAGCGGTGGTTTCTTAGGTGAAGACAACTAAGAGCTATCAAAATAAATCACAAGGAAGTGTTTATTTTATGGAAGCATTTACAAACAGTATCAATCTTGATGGTAAAAAAGCACGTTACTACGACCTTGGCAGTCTCAACCCATCAGTAGCAGCAGAGCACAACAAACGTGCGCCGGCGCACTTTTATGGAGGCAACAGCTTTACGGTCGGTACTTATACGCCGCTGCTGCATGAGCTGGCAGCAACGTTTGATATCAGCTCACTTGCCCTGCGTGGCTATTGGTATGACAAACCGCACAGCCGTCGTCTGACACGTGAGCAAGATGCTGATATGCTCATTGAATTTTTGGAAAAAACACAGGACGCGCCTGTCGTCGGTATCGGACATTCACAAGGCGCCACCGCCACCGCTATGGCAGCAGCCAAACGTCCAGAGCTGTTCTCGCAGCTATATCTGATAGAGCCTGTCACATTCACCAAAAACCAAGCCACCTTGTATAATCTGTTACCGCGCTCTATCCTGCTGAGCCGCGAGCCTTTTAAAAGTACATCAGCCAAACAATCGACTTGGTCAAATGCTCATGAGTATTATGAGAGTTTGCGTGCGCAGCGTGCTTATAGACGAATCAGTGATGAACACTTGCAGATATTTGCCGAACAGAGCTTGAGCAAAAACCCAGATGATAGCTACACGCTTATATTTGCTCCAGAGCAAGAGCTGGCCAATTATTTTGCCGCCCCTCATATCGATACCGCGCTCAAAAAACTGCGCTGTCCCTATACTTTGATCACAGGGAAGCCTACGCTATTTATCAATCACAAAGTGCGACGGCAATGGCAACAGTTTGTGCCTGATAGCCGCATCATCTCCTTGCTAGATTATGGTCATCTATTGCCAATGGAAGCGCCCGAACGATGTGCTCAGATTATTAACGAGCATTATCGAAAAAGCCACCTATAAGGGAGGTTCATTGACCTATGACAGATCTTTTTGCACCTGCACCTACAGATAATTTATTACCCTATGATGGTAAGGTACACGACCTTGGAATGCTTATAGACGATACAGAAACGCTCTATGATACGCTACTGGCTGAGCTACCTTGGCAGTCAGACATTGTGACATTGTTTGGTCAGACGCATGTGACGACTCGTCAGATTGTTTGGATGGGAGAGACAGAGGCAGACTATCAGTATTCAGGGCATACGCGGCAAACAGTACCATGGTCGTACCAAGTGTTCCACGTGAAACAATGGATAGAAAAAGCGTTGGCAGACATCGGTATTGCAGCTCACTTCAATACCTGCCTACTCAATTACTACCCCTCTGGTAGCGAGGGCATGGGCTATCATGCAGATGATGAAAAGGAGCTCGGTCATCAACCAATCATTGCGTCTCTCTCCCTTGGTGCCACCCGCAAATTTGTTTTTAAGCACAAAAAAACTCAAGAAAAAGTCGCGCTTTATCTTGAGTCTGGACAATTAATCGTCATGCATGGGGACACACAGCGCTTTTGGAAGCATACAATCACGAAAACAAAAACAGTCGATACTGGACGGATTAGCCTGACATTTCGGCAAATGCTTGCACACTAAAACTGCCATGGTCAGGTTGAGTAAACGATTACCTATGCAAGACGATCTAAAAAATGTTCACGGTAGCATTGATGCGCCGCTTCTCAGACATTGGCCGTATAGTTGGCATTGACGCCACCTGCGACTACCGCACCGACTGCTGGAATGACTTGCGCCGCCTTGGTTTTGACCATATTGGTCGCGACTTTCGTCGCTGTTTGACGCAGTACCCGCGACATGACCTCTTCATTAATCTGATTAAATGCCTGTTTTTCTGGATCTTTAATCATCTCATTGGTGTCATCCAATGTCTCAATCGATGAGCCTGCCAGATCAGATTCTTCTTGATAGCTATCGATCACCTCTTGCGCGTTCAGTGTCCAATTGGCCGCATCACTCAACGTCCTGATGACTTGCTCAACGCCCCTATATCAGGGTTTTCCATGCTTCTATTTCTTCACGCACTTGCGCTTCATAGGCCACATGATCCGTTACTTTTTCGTCTGTCTCTTTATCCTACAGCAGGCAACGCCAGAGAGTAGACCTGTTGTGTTGTCAGAGACATCATTCTTGTAGAGTTTTATGAAGTACGTAAAGGATGCTACTGCTTTCTAACGACAGACTGGCGTTTGTTATTCAGAGGCAGCAAGAACAATCTTGCCAAAGGCATCACCCTTTTGTAGCTCATGGTGCGCGGCTACCACGTCAGAGAGTGGATATGTTTTTTGGATTTTTAATATCAATTCACCGTCAGCAACGAGCTGTAAAACACGCGCCATATCGTCACCACTACGCTGCGCTTTATACCCTGAGACTGCTAAGCTTTTTTGCTCGCCTGCTTCTTTGAGCTTATCAACCCAAATAGTGGGCAACACATTGACTCGGCCACCAGATTTGAGCACACTCAGGGCACGCACCCCAGCATTATCGCCAACCAAGTCAAGCAATACATCAGCTTGCAAATCAGGGAAATCCTCATCTTTGGTATAATCGATCCAGCCTGCCAGCTTGTCGGTATCGATAAGCTCACCGAGCTTGGCATATTTTTCTGGTGAGCAAATAACTGTGACCTTAATATCATCACGGCTCACTTTGTCCATTAATAATTGAATCAGCAAATGACCAACGCCGCCTGCTGGTGCATTGATCACGACATGCTCAGCCTCTTTGATATCTGCAAACTCTACAAACTGTAGCGCTGTTTGCCCAATGCACGGCAATGCCCCTGCCTGCTCTAATGTCACATTTTCTGATACTTTGGCCAGCATTTTGGTGTCTACCGCCACATACTGCGCATAGCAACCACCAGTAAAGGTCAAAGCAGCGACTCGATCGCCAATGGCGAACTTATCGCTGTTGCTATCAACCACTGTACCTGATACGTCAAACCCCAAAATAGCAGGCTGGTCGTTATCGAATTTTTGTTTTTGAATATTGTCTGCGCCCCAGCCTTTGCCTTGGCGAGTTTTATAATCGACAGGGTTGATACCGGCGTAGGCGACTTTTACCAATACCTCATCCTTCTGCAGCTCAGGGATGTCGACACCATCTTGATAAACCATGACTTCAGGTTCACCGAATTCACGTATTAATGCAGCGTGCTGTGTATTGGGTAGTTGATGTTGCTGATTGTTGTCATTAGTAGCTGGCGTTGCCATTGCAGAATATCCTTATATTTTGTTCATTAGGGCATGGTTACTATTTATCTTACGTTAGGTGACTATTTCATAAGGGACGATTTTAGTCGATAGTATTTTTGCTAAAAAAATGTTTTAGTCTCGATAGATTATCAAGGCAGTGCATCCGAGCAAGTTACCACCAAATATTAAGAAAGTATTAAGGCAGCATCAGTTCTGCACTAATCGGCAAATGATCCGACAGTGATGACCACGGCTTTCCACTATGTACCCATGCGTCTTTGACGACCAAATTACGCAGATAGATACGATCTAGGCTGAGCACTGGCAGTTTTGCGGGGAATGTCGGTAGCAATTTGCCATGACAATGTTTAAATGCTTCTATCATGCCAAGCTCAGTAGCCAGTTTGTCGCAAGACATTTTTTTCCAATCGTTAAAATCACCTGCCAGAATAAGCGGCTGATCAGGTGCGATCTCATGGCGCACATAGTCGCTGATAGCCTGATACTGCTTAATACGGTCACGCTCAAACAGATTTAGATGCGCGCACAGTACCACAACTGGTCTGTCCCAACCGATAGGCTGTACTTCACAGTGCAAGACCCCGCGCTGCTCTAGCCGATTGACCGTAATATTGACATTGTGTTTTGGGTCTAATGGGAACCGGCTCAATACCGCATTGCCATGATGGCCATTCTCATATTCTGAGTTTTTGCCATAGCTATTTTCTAAATCCAAAAATTCGCCAAACCATTCATGCTGAGACTGATTGGGATATTCGTTATATTGCATATTGCGTTTAAGGTTTTGCCCTTGCACCTCTTGCAAACATAAGATGTCGGCGCCCACCGCTTCTAACGCTTGAGCAATACCTTGCATTTTTACTTGACGGTTTAGCGGTGACATACCTTTGTGGATATTGTAGCTGGTCAAAACAAACGAAGTAGTAGTCATAGATTCAGTCGTTATAAAAAGTCGATAAGTAGATGAATACGCTACTGAGTATAACAGCAGTCTTATTTGTCATCAGCAGTTAATCAGAGACAACTCATAGTAATGTTGTTAAGGGAGCGTGATATCTGAGACGTGCTCGTGTGAGTTGAGCATAATAAAAAAGCAATGGTTCGTGTTGAACCATTGCTCTTAACTACACTTATAAACGGCTAGTTGCTCATTTATTGATGAGCGTCTTAGTCGCTATCAAATGTCAAATTAGTAACGAGTTACCAATGCAATGGGTTGATCTTCACCCATCATCTCTTGCGGCATGAATACTGCTTCACCGCCGTTATGAATGACATGCTCGATGATTTCACCAATGGCATCATCGGTCACACCTTCTGCGCTAGCGTCGCTTACAAGGCTTAACGTTTGGGCTTTTTCATCAATTTTTGCAGATTGCATATAGCCGCGGCGTACATATAGAGTCTCGCCAGCGCCTTGGAACGCGCTACGATAGACTTCTTGTAAATCAGTCTGCAGCATATTGGCACCGCGGGCTTTATCAATTTCACCTAGTGCCGCCTGATGCAGTGACGTACGATACGCCTCGACTTCCTCTTGTACACTATCAATAATGTGCTGAGCGCTACCATCATCGAGATGGGTGGCATTAGACACGGTCGCAATAATGTTATCTGGACGGTCGCAGACTTCCTTATAATAGCCGATATTTTTGGCATCGCCCACGATCACAAGTGGCATTTTGTGCTCGCCCCAAAGCTCTTGGACACTTTTATCCACTTGGTTAAAGAATTCTTTTAAGTGACTGCTTTCATTGTTTGACGAGCGGTCTGATCCGCCATCACCTGTAGTATATAGTCCGTTATTCTCAACAGGAAACTGGATATTTTCCATGTTGTTTTGCACATCATCATCTTTATCAAACTCTCTCACGACACGGTCGTTTGAGGCTTCAATCAAGCGGGCATGGTCACGAGTCAAAACAACGGCGTAGAAATGCACCGCACTTGCCATATCACGCACTAAATCACGAGTGGCAAAACTGTCTGCGATGACAACACGTTCGGTCGTATCGATTGGCATACGTACAATCTGCACGTCCTCTGTACTAGCAAATATGGCTAAAGTATCAAGATTATAGTTATGGTTTAATTCTTTAGTCTTTGCATGAATATTGTCTAAGATGGTTGTCGCTGTGCTCTTATCATATTCTTTGTTTAAGCGGTCTTCGACAACTTTCAACTGATTTTTTAGAGCGATAGGATCTTGCTCGTTAGCTGGATGTGCTCGATGAGTCTTAACAAAGACACTGACCGCTGGATTGGCTTTTGTTTCTCGTAAGCTTTTAAGAGTCGCTTTCATACCTTGCTCCTTGTTTTATTATCATTTACTAATCATTTTTTACGTTCGCTATCTTCGTTCCATGTACGGTTTTGTATGTTCTTGGACACTGTCCTGCATTCCTTTATCTTGATGCTAACAGTTACCCTAAGCTCGCTATAGGGTTAATTTGCAAGCAAATGATAGCGCTTTGTAAGTAGAGCAATCTGTATTGTTAAAGATTTCTAATATAGTCAATCCACTATAAAAGCGTTACAGCGTTAACCTTGCTTGAAGTATGACAGATACATCTGCACTCGGCTGCCTTGTACCACTCCCAAATTGGATCAACTATATCTCAGCCTACTATATTATTTGTCGTTTCCTTTGAGCATTCACTTTTAGTTTAATTATTCACTCTTAGTTTATAAGTAATCAGGTTGTATTTTTATTAAACGAACCCATCTTTTATATAACTAAATATAAATTTTAAATGGCGCGAATCGTAGTACATCGCAAAGTTAGCTCGTATCAAGCGCGATTTAAAAGCTACGTTTGCCTAATCTTTCTTTCATAATAATCATTAATATCGGATACTTATATGACCTCTCCTCTTTCAGATTTACGCCTTGTCGATTTTACCGATGCGGCACCAAGCACATTGCAGCGCCAAGTCATCGATGCTATCGATGCTGCCAATCGTTTCTTAGATAACTTGACGGCGGTGGCTGACAATAGTACTGGCACTACAAAATTAAGCGCTGAGCAAGCACTGGCAGATGTGATGCAGTTTGATCATATCAATCTGGCGCTAGATCGTAGCTGGGGTATTCTGTCACACCTCAACGGCGTGATGAGCAACGATGAGATTCGTCAGGTGCATCATGAGATCCTGCCTAAGCTCTCCGCTTACGGTACAAAGGTCGGCCAACATCAGCCATTATTTCGTCGCTATCAAGCAATCGTCAATGACACAGATTTCTTTGCTACATTAGAGCCTGCGCGGGCGCGTGCAATTGAGCTGGCACTACGCAGCTTTGAGCTATCAGGGGTCGCCTTGCCTCAAGCTGAGCAAGAGCAATTTGCCGCGATCCAAAGCGAGCTATCAACCTTATCTGCAACATTCTCTGATCATATTTTGGATGCAACCCAAGCCTTTGCATTACCTCTACAACCAAATCAGCTAAAAGGCTTAACAGAAAGCGGTTTGGCACTATTGGCAGATGCAGGCGAGCAGTACAAAACGCGTGCGCTTGCTGATGGCACACTGACTCAAGCACAGATAGATGCGCTCCCGACACCTTATTATGTCGCAAGCTTGAATATTCCTGTATATCTAGCAGTGATGACCCACGCTGATGACCGCAGCTTGCGTGAAACGCTCTATCACGCTTATGTCACGCGCGCTTCTGAATTTGACACCCATACCAATGCTAAGGGAGAGTCGCTCAATAACGCTGATATCATGAGCCAAATTCTCACCTTACGTGAACAAAAGGCCAAGTTATTAGGCTTTGATAATTATGCTGAAGTATCCCTATCGACTAAGATGGCAGACAGTGTCTTGGAAGTAGAAACGTTCCTGCGTGACTTGGCCACTCAAGCGACCCCAGCTGCGCAGAAAGATTTGGCTCAGCTACAAAAATGTGCGCAGGATTATGGGATTGATGATCTGCAACCATGGGATAGCGCTTATATCGCTGAAAAAGTAAAGCAGAGCGCATTTAGCTTATCGCAAGAAGAGATTCGTCCGTACTTTCCATTGCCAAAAGTGATTAGTGGTCTGTTTTCCATCGTTGAGCGCTTATACGGTATTACAGTAAAAGAGCAAAGCAATAGTACTGAAGACAGTGCAGATTCTCATTCTGTCTCACGCTGGCACGATGACGTACGTTTTTACCAACTGTTTGATGCTGATGATCAATTGATTGGCGGGTTTTATTTTGATTTGTTTGCTCGTAGCGGCAAGCGCAGCGGTGCTTGGATGAGTGGTTTTCAATCTCGTTACAGTTACGAGGAACAAAACCATCAGCAGCTACCTGTTTGCTTCATGGTTGGCAATTTTACGCCCGCACTTGATGGCAAACCAAGCTTATTGACCCATGATGAGGTGCTGACCTTATTCCACGAATTTGGTCACGGCTTACATCATTTGTTAACTCAAGTGACGGTCGGTGATGTCGCAGGCGTCAATGGCGTCGAATGGGATGCCGTCGAGCTTCCTAGTCAGTTTATGGAAAACTGGGCTTGGGATGCTGAAGGCATTGCCCTTATTAGCAGTCATGTCGACACTGGCGAGCCACTGCCCAAGGACAAACTCGATGCACTATTGGCCGTCAAAAACTTCCAAAGCGGCCTACAAACGCTGCGCCAGATTGAGTTTGCGCTGTTTGATTTGCTGATTCACGCCCATACACCAGCGCTCGACTATGAGGGTATTTTGGCGACATTAAATACCGTTCGACACGACATTGCTGTGGTGCAGACGCCTGATTACAACCGCTTTGCCAATGGCTTTAGCCATATATTCGCAGGTGGCTATGCCGCAGGTTATTATTCGTACAAATGGGCAGAGCTGCTCTCGGCAGATGCGTTTAGTAAGTTTGAAGAAGAGGGAATTTTTAACCCAGCAACAGGTAAAGCATTTCGTGAGTCTATCTTATCTGTTGGCGGCAGCTTCCCAGCCAAAACCAACTTTAAAAACTTCCGTGGTCGTCGTGCCAGTATCGATGCCCTATTGCGCCATAATGGTTTTACCGATGCAAAAAGTCCTGATGCTGCAAATGCTCAAACGACACGCGAGGTTATCTAAATGCGCTATCAGTCATCTCGTCCTAAGCGCCGATTCTTGGCAGGGGTACGCTGCCCAAAATGCCAAGAGATGGATGCCGTGGTACAAGTCAATATCGTCACGCCAGTACCAGATGAGTATATCGAATGCACAAAGTGTGGCCATTCGGAACACCGGCCCGATCCTGATGCCATCAGCGCCAAAAACCAGCTTGAGGATCAGCTTGCTCGCGATGCCATGACCACGGGTACGAGTGGAACGGTAAAATTCAAACCCTAGTTATCCAGTGTTGATTCTAGACTACCACCTAAGCGACTCACTATTTAATACTGACTTAAGCCTATCTATCAATAGATAGGCTTTTTATTTTGAGTTTGCTATAGTAGGTCTACTTATCTTCTTGATATCCATCGATCATAATATGAACCGTAAAAAAATGCGCCTTTTATTACATAAGTCCTTTAAAGCAAAATCTGCAAAAGCAGGCCGACCGGTTTGGGTAATACTCATTTTTGCGTTGATACTTATCGCCATTGGTTACATGATGTGGGCGAAGCCTGAACCAAACACCGTTTTACCTGTCGACACCTCCCCCACAATGGCTGAGCAAATTGAAGCGGCTCAGGTAACTTCGACGCCAGAGGATATCATCACTGACGATACAGACACTATAATTAGTGATGATACGGTGATCAATGAAACTCGCAGTGTAGACAATGAAGATAGGATTGAAACACCAAGTCCTAAAGCTATCTTAGAAGCTCCTTTGCCAGAGACAGACAGTTTGGCCAAAGAAGAGATTGATCGCTTAGAAGATGAGCGCAAACGCTTAGCTGAACAAGAGAAGCTGGCCGCTGAGCAATTGGCGATGAATAAACAGCTCACTGACATGAAAGCTGAACAAATTGCTCTACTCGAACAACAAATTGCACAGTTAGAAGCAGAAGATTCTGCTCAAATAGCAGCACAATAAAAGCAGAGCTAAGATAAAGGAGGTTATGATGGCAAATTTGCAACTCACACATGCCTCTATTTTAAACAGTAATGCACAGCTGCTCATTTTGCCTGTGAATAATGCCGGTATTATTTTGGATCCTGTACTCACACGAGCCAAGACCTTATTCCCTGATAATTACCATCGTTATCATAGGGCATGCCGCGATGGTAGCTTGAGTGTTGGCAGCTGCTTACTGCATAAGCGCACACGTGAGCAAGCCGGTCTTGGCATCAGTAGTAACGGCAATCAGCCCAGCTATATCGCCAACCTCGTTATATCAAATCACCCATACCATCCTGCGCGGTCGCGTTGGCTCATCATGGCTCTGATCGACCTACAGCAACAATTAATTCCGCTCATACGCTATCAGGGTATCCGTAGAGTTGCTCTACTGGCGCGTCCGCTTATCTTTGATAATCCACGTAATGAGGAACATGCCAAAAATGAGAATGGTCAACTACTCCCTCTAGATTGGCAGACTGATACATTGCCATTACTGAGCGAGTATTTACAAGATTTACCAAAGCTGCGTATCGATATCCATGTGCCCAAAAGTATCATTTTATAAATAAACTTTGGCGAGATCATTATTTTTTTGAATACATAAAAAAACCGCCTTGATCCAAATCAAAGCGGTTTTTTACTTAACTGACACTAAGTATTGAGAATTAGTTCTGCTCAACACCTTTCATCGTCAGTTTAATACGACCACGGTTATCAACGTCTTGGACAAGCACGTTGACCACTTGGCCTTCCTTTAAGTAATCTGATACATTTTCTACGCGCTCTTCTGCGATTTGTGAGATGTGCACTAGGCCATCAGTGTTTGGTAATAGGTTAACAAACGCACCAAAGTCAACGATACGAGCGACCGTACCTTCATACGTTTTACCCACTTCAACTTCTGCCGTTAGGGCTTCGATTTTGCCAATGGCGGCCTTAGTGGCTGCTTTGTTTTCACCAAAGATACGAATCGTGCCAGCATCATCGATATCAATAACAGCACCCGTCTCTTCAGTCAGCTGACGGATAGTTGCGCCGCCTTTACCGATCACATCACGAATCTTGTCTGGGTTGATTTCGATAACTGCGTAGTTCGGTGCATGTGCATTGATCTCTGTACGGCTCTCAGGCAATACTTGGTTCATCGCATCCAAGATATGGATACGACCAGCGTGGGCTTGCTTAAGCGCTTGCTCCATGATGTCAGGAGTAATACCTTCGATCTTGATATCCATCTGTAGCGCAGTGATACCGTTTTTAGAACCCGCTACTTTAAAGTCCATATCACCTAGATGATCTTCATCACCCAAGATGTCTGACAAGACAGCAAAGCGCTCGCCTTCTTTAACCAGACCCATCGCAATACCAGCAACTGGTGCTTTTAATGGTACACCAGCATCCATCAATGCTAAGCTTGCACCACAAACAGACGCCATAGAAGACGAGCCGTTTGACTCAGTGATTTCTGACACCACACGGATGACATATGGGAAGCGCTCGCTGTCTGGTAGCATTGCTTGGACACCGCGGCGTGCCAGACGGCCATGACCGATTTCGCGACGCTTTGGAATACCTTCACGGCCTGTCTCGCCTACTGAGAAGTGCGGGAAGTTGTAATGCAGCATGAAATGGTCACGAATCGTGCCACCTAGTGAGTCAATCATATTGACATCACGGGTGTTACCAAGCGTGGTTGTCACCAGTGCTTGCGTCTCACCGCGAGTAAACAGTGCTGAACCATGCGTATATGGCAATACACCAACCTGCACATCAAGCGCACGAACCGTCTCAAGGTCACGACCATCGATACGTGGCTTGCCTGACAAGATATTGTCACGAACGGTACGATATTTAAGGTCGTTGTAGATTTCTTTTAGCTCAGACACTGTATCAGCATACGTTTCTGACTCAGCATCACCAGCGAGGGTATCAATGATTGATTGCTTGATCTCATCAAGCTTGGTGTAGCGATCTTGCTTATCAGTGATGGTATAAGCGTCAGCCACTTGCTCGCCAAACTGCTCTTTCATGCTGTTTGTAAGTGCTTGATCACGCTCAGGCGCAGAATACTGCTGCTTAGCAGTACCAATTTCTTCCGCCATCGATACAATATTGTCGATAACGATTTGCTGCTGCTGATGACCGTATAATACCGCCCCTAACATCTGATCTTCTGACAACTCAGCTGCTTCAGACTCCACCATCAATACCGCAGATTTAGTACCAGCCACGACCAAATCTAGATCACTGGTTTCAAGCTGCTCAGTCGTTGGGTTTAGTACGTATTCGCCGTTAATAAAACCAACACGAGCGGCAGCGACAGGGCCATTGAATGGCGCATCAGAGATAGCCAATGCTGCTGAAGCACCGATTAGTGCTGCGATATCTGCAGACTGCGTTTTGTCTGATGACACAACGGTGGCAGTAATTTGAATCTCGTTGACATAACCTTCAGGGAATAGTGGACGAATCGGACGGTCAATCAAGCGAGAAGTTAGTGTTTCAAACTCGCTCGCGCGGCCTTCACGTTTGCCATAAGCACCTGGAATCTTACCCGCTGCATACATTTTTTCTTGATAGTTGACAGTGAGCGGAAAGAAATTCTGACCTTCTTTGGCTTCTGACTTTACCACTGCTGCGACAAGTACCGTAACGCCGCCCATGTGTACTAATACAGAGTTTGCTTGACGGGCAATTCGGCCTGTCTCGATAACGACTTGTTGGTCGCCGTACTGAAATTCACGCTTAATGGTATTAAACATTGTCATATAATCTTCCTAATGTTGGCTGACAAAAATGATACCAGCATCATAAGACACTGATATCCGTCATTAAAACTCTATGTATATGGCCACTCACTGATAATTTTTCTTCTCGAAATCATCTCAATCAGCGCCAATAACCTTATTAATCATTCCATATATCTGTCTATGCTAGACGTCGTACTTTTATATATTCGGTTGTTCAATTTTTGCTTTACTATAAATACTATCAAAAACGCTTCAAGTCAAAAGACTTCGACGCTAAAAACCGTACAGGCTATTTTTCGACATTTTCAATGGTCAAACATGTGTGCAGCAAACTAGATTGCGCAGCACTTACTCTGTAGATCGCACATATATAGTAAATACAATGTCGAACTCACAAGGTGTTATTTTACAGTGATTTATAGCTGTTGACCAATTAATTGAAGAATCGCACCACTATCGATACTCAATATAATCTCTCAGACTTTAATAGTACTACTAGTATCAATCTGTGAGAAAACCGCTTACACGCTTTATAATCCGTCTCTAAAATGAATAAGCATAAAAAAACGGCGTGAAACTATTCCACACCGTTTTTTAAAAATCTATTCTGTTAATAACAATAAACGAGTAATCAGCGATTTAGCGAGAACTTGAAGACAGCACCATATAGCGACAGCCTTAATTTTGGCATCCGCTCATACTGTTATCGCTAAATTAACGACGTAGACCCAACTGGCTGATAAGAGCAGTGTAACGACCAAGATCTTTACCTTTTAGGTAATCAAGCAATTTGCGACGTGTGTTAACCATACGGATAAGACCGCGGCGGCTGTGATGGTCAGCTTTATGTGCTTTGAAATGGTTCTGCAAATCATTGATACGCGCACTCAATAAAGCTACTTGAACTTCTGGAGAACCAGTGTCGTTTTCGCCACGTTGGTATTGCGCAATAATTTGTTCACGATCAGTATTAGTTAGCATAAATATCTCCGGCAATGCTAAAGGCTTTCAACACTAACTATCATTAAGTCAGCTTAAAAGCAGTAGAGTGATAAATAAAATGACTTGTACGCCATTCAGGACAACCCTGCATTACTAGAGTTGACCTAGTGTACGACAAGCGCAATTAAAAATAAAAAACCATTTAATCCGTTTGAACCCCCGCATCGCATCTATTAGCTATAATACTTAATTAAAGCAATAAGCCGACTGTGGTACATTGTTCAGAACCTGATTTAAATGCGAGGGCAATTATAACAAAAAACTGCTGAACTAGCAGCAGTTTTTCATAATACTTGTAAACTTATCTTAGCTATTAGTAAGAAACTGATGATGTCATCATTGGTAAAATAACCCTATTTCTTAATATCATCTTCTGTTGCATTACCACCTAGCTCATCACTGTCGAGTGGTGCTGCAGTCGTCACTTCTGCTAGACTATCAGGTGCAGCATCTTCACTAGGATTGATATCCTCTGAAAGTTGCTCAATTTCTTTTTCTTGTTCGTCCATATTGCCTGATAAATTACTCATATTAGCTCCTAAATTATAATTTTTGGAATTTATATTTCAGAATTATCGATATTGAACTGAAAGTTAAGTACGACGATGTCACCCTGTTACAGGCGACTTTTTGAGCGTGTTACTTATCTTCTTTAGCATTCTCTAAGTTGTCAGCAATACGCTCAGCTGCAGCTTCGTTATCTTCAGTATGGTTATTTTCAGTCTGGCCTTTAAGAGCGGCTTTTGCTGATTCAGAGCGTTGCTGTTCAAGTTTAGTATCATTTGGATTAGAGTTAGACATAATATTTTCCTTAATTATAATTATAAATATTTGAGAGTTCTTAATTTTTCATCTTTCAATAAATGAAGTAAAATTTAAGACAATGCTTTATCAATGGCATTAACGAAGTTACTGATATCATCTGGATTACGTGAAGTAATTAAATTGCCATCGACTTGTACTGTTTTATCGACATACGTCGCACCAGCATTTTCCAAATCTGTTTGTAATGTATGGAAGGCAGTAAGGGTTTTACCTTTTGCAATGCCCGTGTTGATAAGCGCCCAAGAAGCGTGGCATATCACAGCTAATGGTTTACCTGCATCATTGATAGCATTGATAATGTCATGGGCTTCTTTATTACCACGAATGGTATCCGCATTGACCGTACCACCTGGTAATACCAATGCATCATAATCGGAAACATTTGCATCTTTTACGAAGATATCAGCAGTAAAGGTATCACCTTTATTTACATCCTGCTGCATGGCTTGGACTTCTTTAGTATCGTTCGTAGTGATCAGTAGCGTCTTATAACCTTTGTCTTTCAGCTGGTTATTCACCTCTTCGTATTCTGCTTGCTCAAAATTATTGTGTAGTAAAAAAGCGATCGTTTTCATAATATTTCCTTTTGTATTTAGCGTCGAGTTTGTATCAATTCATTTGTTATAATATTTTTATCATTCATTAATAGACCTCTTGCAAAAGTAGTTGTAAGACACAACGTATATTATTGAACTCT
>NZ_JAKDJE010000088.1 GCF_030454045.1 Psychrobacter sp.
GAACAATTTTAGCGATCAGCAGTGCCTATTTGCGAATGTTCAACACGCCCTAGTCATTTTCTAAAGCTAAGTTGTACCCAAAACAGCTCTTGTGTTTTTGTACTCCTGCACTCTTGGGAATGGCAAATATATTAACGAATACCAAACCAATTTAGAGCAGCCATTGCCCTAACATAACATTGACCGCCGCTTCTGTACGCAAGATACGCGGCCCTATATGTACTGGCGTGCACCCGTGTGCGGCGAGTAGCGCTATCTCATAATCGATCCAACCGCCTTCAGCACCGATGCAGACCAAACTGGGCAGTTCTAATGTTGTATCTAATTGTCGAAATTCAGAAAATGACTGCTCAGCATAAGGGTGTGCAACGATGGCTTGATTACTCACCAAACTGGTAAGCGTATCCTCGACAAATGGCTTAAAACGTTTTTGTAGCGTAATACGAGGTGCAATCGTATCAACCCCTTGTTGCAACCCTTCTAATACAAACTCATCAAGACGCTCAAGCATCGGACTTTGCCAATAGCTTTTTTGCGTGCGATAGCTGTTGACAAGCACGATGTCGCGTACGCCAAGCGCCGTCATATCCATGATCAAACGCCGCAATACTTTGGGCCGTGGCAATGCTAAAACCACGGTTAGATCCAGTTTATCAGGCGGGGTAATACCGAGTTGAACATCGTATAACTGAATACTATCAGCAGCAATATCCTCAATGACAGCCGTACCAAGATTGCCACCTAGCTGCCCTATTTTGAGCGTATCACCAACTTTTGCGCCCAGTATGTTATTCACGTGATCGACTTGCACCACGTCATTGATTTGCGCTTTACTTGTGGAGAAATTTTCAACGGGCAGTAATATACAATTCATAATATCTCTTGCCCTAAATTTTGAGGAAAATATTGCTCAATAACGTCCTCAATCATCGTAAACTGACGAGTCAACACTGCTTGCTGTTGTACGGTTATTGTCTCACCCGCCTGTCCTGCCTGCGTCGCCAATGGTAAATCATTTAACCAAGCCTCTAGCTGCTGACAAATAAGTGCGATGTCATCAGTGCTATCAGTACCTGGTTGATGATTTACTGTACTTTTAGCGCACTCATTTGAGCTATTTATCGTCATTGGACGATAAAACTCATTGTTTGGCTGATATAAAGCCCCTACCTCGGCCAGCTTATCGACCACGCTTTGGCACGATTGGGTGTAACGACCCATGATAATAGGCGTTGCCACGCTCGCAGGTTCAACTGGATTGTGTCCGCCTATGTCTACTAGCGACCCTCCAACCAATGCGACATTTGCCAGTGTATACCAAGTCATCATCTCCCCCATGCTGTCCGCCAGATAGACTTGCGTGTCTGCATTGATGGCCTCATCAAGACTGCGCCGTGCCATTGTTAAACCAGTCTTTTCGATCAATGCTGCAACTTCATCAAAACGCTCAGGATGTCTAGGCACGATGATCAGCAACGTATTGGCTAGTGATGACTGCGATAAGATCTGCTGATGTAACGATAGCGCCGTCTCTTCTTCGCCGTTATGAGTGCTTGCTGCCACCCAAACTGGTCGGCCTGCTATCGCAAACGCTTTTGCCAGCTCATTTTTTTTAGCAAGCGCATTTTTTTTAGAGGGTATCTGCACACTTGCATCTTTTGCATCAACAGCTAAATTATCGGAATCGATAGCTTCCACATCAATTTTAGGCGTATTGATGACCCACTTTAGCGACCCTGCCACGCGGATCTGTGCGCTATCCGCCCCTAATTGACGAAAGCGTTTGGCAGAATCGCTGTCTTGCGCAATGATGAGCGCAAGGTTTTTCATCATGCTGGTACTCACCGCACCGATTTTTTGATAACTTTTAAAAGAAGACGCCGAGAGACGACCATTGACTAAGATACTTGGTATCTGATGCTCAGCAAGCTTGGTCAAGATATTCGCCCATAGTTCAGTTTCGACAAACAGTGCGGCGATAGGCTGTACATGCGTCAAAAATGTCTCAATCACGGCAGGAGTATCAACGGGGACATAGCTGTGACTCATACGACCTTGAGCGATTGCATCTGCAAACCGACTGGCACCGCGAGCAAAACCTGTCTGCGTGGTGTTGGTCAACCATATCTGATAGCCACTAGCCAGTAATGCGTCTAATAAAGGTGCAACCGTATTGGTCTCACCCAACGATACCGCATGACACCAAATCACACCTTTATTACTGTGACCAGTAATCGCTGGACGCGGTGGATATTGTTTGCCAAAACGCTGCGCCACTTCTTGCTGATAATTGTCACGTTTGTGAGAGCGCCGCCATACTTGCAGACGGTATAGCGGCTTTAACACACCGATCAGAAACTGATAATAAAATGGCGTCTGATACACCGCACGATCAGTCAGTGGCTTATTGTCTAGTAGCATGGTATCAGTGGAGTTGGACGAGGCGTCAGATGGGGTATGAGATGATGGCATGGAGTAGCCCAGATTAGTGATGAATCAAACAGCAGAAAGGTAAATATAAAAACGCGCCAATTCTACCTGAAATCAGCGCGTAACCATAAACTTTTAAAAGTTTACTGAGTAAATAGCGATTAGACGATAATCAGTATCAGTACCGCAACCACGATCACTGCACCAAACAGTAACTGATAGCGCTTGATACTGTGCTGCTCTTGTTTTTGCGTCGTGATCAGCGCCTGCGCCTGCTCCCATTGATATACAAGGTTTTTGGCTTCTACATGACCATTGTCAGCCGCTTGCTCTAGCCAGTATTTACCACTATCTATATCTTGAGGAATACCAACACCTTGATAGTAGAGCTTGCTAAGTAAGCGCTGGGCACGGCTGTCGTTTTTGCTAGCGGCTTGCTTCACCCATTCCACACCAGATTTTTTAGCGTCCTTGTCATCTGCCGTGAGTCCTTCGCCAAGCAACTCATACATGGCTAAGCGCAGCATGGCAGCCGTATTACCCGCTTCTGCAGCCGCCTGTAATGCTAGCAATGCTTTATTTTTTGCTGCTATATGATCGTCTGAAAAGACCAATTGATCTCGTGGCTTGTCCTGCTTGGCAATGTGCCGCTCAAACTGATCGAGGACTTTGCAAGCCTGCTGATATTCAGTCACGCCTGCTGTTTGCGGCACCTCAATCTCATCTAACTCTATGAGCAGCTGGGTAAATAGCTCTGGTGTCGGTGGGGTTTTCACAAATGACTTAGATTTAATAACTGGCGATTCTACCTTCGTCAGCTCAGGTTTTATTTGAAGCTCTGGTTGGCGCGGTGCGGTACTCACTAATGGTTTAGATACAGTAGTTGCAGCAGAAGGGCGCTCGATATTGGCTGATACTATATTAACATCATCGAATTCATTATTTACTGGTACGTCCTCTGATGCCTCATAATGACTAGCAGGTTGACTTGTACTGATAGTCGTACTCAAATCTGTCGTTGAGTGAATGCTTTGGATCGTATTATGCGTTGCTGACCCAGTCTTTAAATAACTAAGAGTATCTGGATTACTCGCTTGATCCGATAAATCTGGCAATCTTGCGCTAACTGCTTGGTATAGTCCACTCGCCGCCTGTCCCCCTTGTACCGCTTCAAACGGCCGATCAATATTGCCAAATAAACGCAGCCCTATTGGCTCTAAAGGAAAAAATAAAGGCAGCGCATCAGTAGCCGCATTATTATCACCATAGCCAACGGCCATATGCTGATAAAAGTCATCGGTAATCAATGACAACTCAGGATAGCGTTTGCGTAGCTCAAACTGCCCATACCAATGGGGCTTATTTTGCCACTGCTGTGCCAATACGCGGCCCGCATAAAATCCCAAAAACACCATAAAGTTGCGATAGTGCTCATCGACCAGTAATTTCGCCTCATCCCATATACCGCCCTTCACTATGTCACGGCGCACCTGAGATAACAACGTGTCGATACGCTGTAAGCTCTCAAGCGACTCATCCAGCGCACAATCATGTAGCGCTGTCTCATAAGCGATACCACCTGCAACAGGACGCCCAGCTAAAAAATCTTGCCAGTAGCCTTCTGCAATATAATCGAGTGGTGTTAAGGGCGAGGCAGACATAGACAGGCGTGTCCTTTTTTAGATAAGTTGATTATAGAGGCAGTGATAATGATTGAAAATATGAGCATAAGAAACACGGATAGGTTACCTTAACCTAAAATTGAGCGTGCTACAATAAAGGACTAAACAAGCGTACAACATTATCAAATAAGCGTTTTGACCCATGGCGCTGCTGCCACTCCTCATTATCCAAGAGACGACAGTTCTGTAAGTAAACTTCCTGACAGTCAGCCACTTGAGCGACTATCTCTGGCGTATAAATCGCCAAGCTGACTTCCATATTTAAATAAAAACTGCGCATATCAATATTGACCGTACCAAACAGGCAGTAGTCGTCATCGATAACCACGGTTTTCGCATGTAGCAACCCTCCTCGAAATAGCGCAATGGTGACGCCAGCATCCAGTAGCTCTTGATAATAAGCTTGAGAAGCATGCTGCACCAAAAACGAATCGACTTTTTCAGGAACAATAATCGTCACCTCAACGCCGCGCTTAGCCGCTATCGTCAGTGCACCTGATAGCGACTCATCGGGTACAAAGTATGGGGTGGTGATACGTATGCGCTTATTGGCACGGTGAATCACAGTCACTAACGTATTGTAAATCACATGCGCTGTCAGCTGCGGTGCTGACGGTATGAGCTGTGCCATCACGTTATCTACGACAGGCATCTTTGGTATCACAATTGAAGTGCTACCGATATCTGGCTGCTCATGATAATCA
Source organism: Psychrobacter sp. (assembly GCF_030454045.1). Classification (GTDB taxonomy): domain Bacteria; phylum Pseudomonadota; class Gammaproteobacteria; order Pseudomonadales; family Moraxellaceae; genus Psychrobacter. The sequence continues at coordinate 4,817 of NZ_JAKDJE010000088.1, forward strand.
ATCGTATCTCCCAACACCTTTACTCGACTATTCAAATCGTTAATGGTTGGGTCCATCACATACAATTTACGCGTGTAATTGTTAACTCGCTGATGTAGCTCAGCAAGATTGTCATTATTTTCAGCGCCGATATCAGTAACAATAACTTTGGCCATTGCCGTATTGATACTGATAGCCTCTTGACTGACCGTTCGTATGGCCACATCAATCCACTGTCCAACGTTTTTATTTTGTTTAAAAAACCGTGGATCAACCAAATTAAAGCTACCGATATAGCCAATATACTCATCGATGACCACCATCTTACGATGATTGCGTAAATCAGAGCGCTTAAATAGTGTCTTTAATAGACCTACTGGCAACGATTGATGGACAAAAACACCCGCTTTTTCTAACTTATGATGGGCACTACTATTAATAAAACTAAAACTGCCTACGCTATCAGCTAATATATGACACTCAACGCCGCGCTGAGCCGCTATGGACAGCGCTTCTATCACATCGAGCACTTGTCCTTTTGGATATACAATATAAAACTCCATAAAGACGGTCCGCTGTGCGGCGTGGATATCCTCTATCAAACGCTGAAAAATCAATGCAGGGTCTGTTAGCAGTTGCATTTGATGGTCAGGAAACACCCCAAACCCTGTCCAGCGCGTTCCTATTTGGCTCACACCGCGGTATTTGATGGGTAGCAGATCTTGTCCTTTATCAAACACCAGATGCTCGCGCCGTGCCATGTCATTCATCATGAGGCTTGCTTGATCCACGCGCTCACGGTAGCGTCGTCCAATCATCGGCTCGCCTAGTAGTATGTATGCAATCAGACCGAACACGGGCACGGTATAAAGCACTGCAATCCAAGCAATGGATACACCAATATTACGCTGCACTGATACAACGCGTAACGTCATAACAATCATCAGTATAATATGAAATATCAGACCTAGACCTGCGTACTCTCCCCACGTCCAGTTGGTAAAGATCTGCCCAATCAGAAAAATATCTATGCCAACCTCCATCATTCATGCTCAAAAAACAAAGTATCCGTAGTATAGTAGCTTTTCGCTGTCAAACAACTGCTAACAATCATAACCTGCCTCTAAAAAATACAAGTAAGTATCTACCATATATTACTGTTTTTAATACCATTAAAAATTTATTTCCGATTATTTCATAAAATAGTCAAAATAACATTTGACAGCCAAGTGTAAATCTATATAATACACACCCACAGCAAGAGGACTTACTTAGATAAGCCCAGCTGATAAATTAACATTGAGTGTGACAGCTAATGTTAATGAAGCAATACAGAAATTCTATTTAAAGAATTTCTCTTGTAGTAGAAGTTATACCTTGTATTAGGTACTGAGCTTCTAGAATTTACAAAAATGTAAATTCTCTTGCGCTCGGACGAAGCAGTGCTTCGTTTGCTCCTCGCTCAGGGTGATTAGCTCAGTTGGTAGAGCGTCTGCCTTACACGCAGAATGTCGGCGGTTCGAATCCGTCATCACCCACCACTTACTAGCTTGTGGCAAAAAAAGCTAAACGACCTAAGCAGCGGTAGTTCAGTTGGTTAGAATACCGGCCTGTCACGCCGGGGGTCGCGGGTTCGAGTCCCGTCCGCTGCGCCATATTTAAAACGAATTTAAACTGTTAAGTTTAAGCAAGTTTCGCCTCAAACATTAGATTGTTTGGGGTTTTTTTGTGTTTGTGTTTTTTGTCTATGTTCCTTCTAATATAACTACCTTTCGATAAGCATCTATTTTGTATTCGCAATAGTTATAATCATCCAACGGGCGTGCAGGTATTTTAGTATTATGGACGCTGACTCATGCGACTCACACTAGCAATCAACGCCACCATCACTACGCCCATGATAATCAAAATACCAGACATCATATGCGCTGCCTCATAGTTGAGCGCTTCAACTTGCTCATATATCGCAATCGACACTACCTTGGTCTCACCTGAGATACTCCCCCCTATCATTAAAACCACACCAAATTCACCAATGGTATGAGCAAAACTTATCAAACCACCTAAAATAATACCCACGCGCGCTTGCGGTAAGGCTACCTTGACGAAGCGGCGCAGGCGACTGGGTTCTAACAGATGCGCGACTTCTGTGACACTTTGGGGAATACGCAAAAACTGTGCATAAACAGGCTGTATATAAAAAGGCAGTGAGTAAATAATAGACCCAACCACCAGACCTTCAAAGGTAAAAACAAGCGGACTAATATTGTGCTCAAACAGCCATTTACCGATACCCATACTTGGACTTAGCAGTAATAATAAGTAAAAGCCAATAACCGTAGGCGGGAGCACCAGAGGCATGGCAATGATGCCCATGAGCAGAATTTTGAAACGCCCAACTGCCTTCTTTCGACTTGGTTTGGCAAGCCAATAAGCAACAGGGGTCGCAAACAACAGTAAGCACAAGGTCGTGACAGAAGCGAGCTTAATACTCACCCAAAATGGACTGAGCATATCTGACATAAGAGACTGATCGATCATATAATGTCACGGCTCGTTCTATAGGTAGAGAGTTTAGTCTAACGGATTACTGAATGGGCAGGTAGCCTGCTTGCGCGAAGTGCTGTTGTCCTGCATCCGAGCGCAAGTAATCAGTAAACGCCGCTGCTGGGACTGTATTATTAATGATAATACCATCCTGCAAGATGGCTGGATAGGATGCTTTTGGCACAGTAATAAACTGCTCAGGTTTGGCTTTTATCGCAACGAGTTGAGACTGCGCCACAAACCCATAATCTACGCTACCTGTATGGGCGTACTGAAATACTTGACCAATATTTTCTGCCTGTATCAGGCTTTTCTGTGCATTTAGTTTGTCATATATCTTTTGTGATTGTAGATAAACTTTTGCAGATGCCCCATAAGGGGCGAGTTCAGGATTGGCAATAGAAATCTTGCTATCATCTGTGAAACTAGCACTTGTAAACGTGTCAAGAAGCGATGCTGGCGTAAAATCATTCAAAGGTTTTGTGACACTATAGAGCGCCAACTGACCTCTGGCATAAGTAAACGGTTGTACAGATTTATCACGCTTGTCATCAGAAAGCTTTGCCGGAAACTCTTGATTGGCAGACAAGAATATATCATAAGGGGCTCCTGCCTTGATTTGAGCATATAGCTTACCAGATGACGCGTAAGTAACGTCAATATCTAAGTCACTTTTATCAGAGGTACTATCAGAAACCCTATGATCCACCTGATAACTGTCAATAATGCTGGGTAAGACATCAGATAAGTTGGCTGCCGCAGCGATACGTAAGGTTTGGTGCTCAGCACTTGTCGCAGTCGCCGATTCTGTATTCGTACTGTTATCTGCTGTACAAGCACTTAATGCCAATAGCAAACACACAGAGGTACTAATAGCAGCTAGTGACCTACCCATTATTGCTGAGCCATTTAGACGAGTCGTCTTCGTAATACTCTTGTTTCCACACAGGAATGTCGGCTTTGATGGTATCTAATATCCAGCGACACGCATCAAATGCTGGATAGCGATGCGCCGACACCACTCCCACCCACACTGCCACATCACCAATCTCTAATGCGCCGATGCGGTGTATCGCTATGGCATGAGTGATCTCAAAACGCTTTTTGGCTTCTTCTATAATGGCGCGGCCTTGGTTGATTGCTAAGTCTTCATAACCGTAATAAGTAAGTCGATCAACGCTCGTGGCATTATTATGATTACGCACTCGCCCTTCAAAGCAAACAAACGCACCGCAGCTGTCATCGTCCAATGTACTTTTGAGCCTATCCTCATCGATGGCAATATCGAGCAATGCAAAACCATCGCGCTCAGCGATAAGGTAAGCGTCATCGGTACTGCATTTGATGGTCATTGAGTGGTTATGGATGTTATCTGTCATTTTTTTCTCTATTTACACTAATTGTGGCGCTATAGCCGCTTATAAATATGTGTTTAACCACCAGCAACTGGCGTGATAAATACTACGCTGTCGCCGTCATTGATTTGATCGGTCCATTTGGCGAAGTAATCGTTCACTGCCACCCGCAGCTCTGATTGCGGACGACTAAAACGATGCTTTTGACTAAGCTGTTCGTACAGTTCAGTCAATGAGGTGTCTTGGGGTAATTTGACAGTCTCTTGCTGACAGTTAGCCTCATCTGCCAAACTGGCGAAATACATGACATTAATGTCCATCGTTGATTCGATATCAGCTTTTGTCTCAATAACACTCATAAACTTCTCCTTTTTTTGCAAGCGTCCTTGCTTAATATGCGATATATCTCTGTGCTTTAATGATACTTTTTACGCTAAGCATGGCGATAATCTGACTTGCCACCTGTCTTTTTAATCAGGTGAATATCCTCTATAAAGATGTCATGCGATAGCGCTTTGGTCATATCATAGATAGTCAAGCAGGCAACGCTCACGGCGGTTAGCGCTTCCATCTCAACCCCCGTTTTGTGCGTGACTTTGACCACCGCACTGACGGTAATACTGCTCAGCGCATCATTATACACAAAGGTGAGGCCAATCTTATCTAGCGGCAGCGGATGACAAAGCGGTATCAGATCATGCGTACGCTTGGCAGCCATGATACCGGCAATATGTGCCGTTTGCGTGATGCTGCCTTTCTTGGTCATACCATCAGCCGCTTTAATTTGCGCATAAATCTCGCTCGGAAAACAAACCTGTCCCGTTGCATTGGCCTCTCGCGTCGTTGCAGTCTTGCCACTGACATCGACCATCGTGATGTCACCATTACCATCTAAATGTGATAAAGCAGATTGATGATCTGTCTGAACGCTGTTACTCATTGATATCGCCTTTTCTTAGTAATCTCTTTATTAGTATTTTTATTATTTTGGTAGCGCGGCACACGCCTGTTCAAACTCTTGAGGCATATTAAAATTGGTCAAATGCTGCCACGCCTTGGTAAATGGTACAGTCCGCACCATCGGCTGAATAAATGGCATAACTCGACGCTGATCACTATCAATATAAGCTTTCAAATCAGGTTCAATGTCTAAATGATATAGCCCTAGTAACGGATATAAGTGGCTGTCATCTTTTAAGCAAATAACGCGCTTATCAGCGGCTGGAATAATCGCTTGTTGCAATTTCTGCCATAGATCAGTGGCGGGTATTAAGCTGTCACAACTCATCACCAATAGCCACGATGCGTTCTGATTGTTTGATGCCTCTGAATCGTTCAAACCAACCAATGTTTGCAATGCTGATTCAATAGCGACCAATGCACCACCTGTACGAATCTGCTCATTATTATCCGCGTCAAAATCAGAAACGTAGTCAGCAATAGGCATAACAGGCGAACTGGGTTTGTTCAAAGTAGCATCTAAATCAATATAAAAGCCGCGCCCATTATCCGCAATCAAAATAGGAACTTGCAACTCGCTGGCATGACGCACATGATAATTTAGCAGCTGCTCACCTGTCGGCAGAGTGAGCGTCGCCTTTGGTGTTCCCATACGTTTGGATGCTCCGCCAGCTAAAATAACTATACCTGCCAAGTTGTCCGAACTGTCTGAGCACGCTGTCATGATGCCATTGCCTGTCAGTTTTAGTTAAATAGCCGTCATGGCTTAATCATTTATCATCAATTATTTATAAATCAGTCATGACTGGGGTTTTGTGCCAAAAAATGCGGCACAAAATTACACGGACGAGTACGGCTATCAAACTGATCTTTTAGGATATTTCCCCACCCTGTACGGCACGCGCCAGATGAACCTGGTAGACAAAAGATACCGGTACCATTGGCCATACCAGCCACTGCCCGCGACTGCACCGTAGACATACCAATCTCGTCTTTTGAGATCAAACGGAACATCTCACCAAAACCATCAATCGTCTTATCAAATAGTACGCTGACAGCTTCTGGCATGCTATCTCTAATAAAGAACCCTGTACCACCCGTGGTGATCACTGCGTGCACGTCTGGACTGGCAATCCAACCACTAATCACGGCGCGAATATGGTAAATATCATCAGTAATCAGCTGGCGGTCTGCCAAATGATGCCCTGCTTCGGTCAAGCTATCTGCTAGATATTGACCTGACGTGTCTTCTGCCAGCGTACGACTATCAGAAACAGTCAAGACCGCAATATTGAGAGGGGTAAATGGTGCAGCAGGCTTACTCATAAAAGATCCTTTATAGATACCCCACTCTCAACTTGAAATAAGCAAATCAAACTGAAGAGGCGGGTTACCAA
>NZ_JAKDJE010000128.1 GCF_030454045.1 Psychrobacter sp.
CTGGAACAATTTTAGCGATCAGCAGTGCCTATTTGCGAATGTTCAACACGCCCTACTCATTTTCTCTCAGCTTATTACTTTTTTAATCACTCGGATATCACGCATGACAAGTTTTGGTAAGTTCATAAAACGTCTGTTGTTGGCAATTGTATTATTGGTTGTGGCATTTCATATTCTAGTCACCGGACTACTGCTAATTTGGAAAACACAGCCAATCAACAATAGCATGTTTATGTTAACCCATCGTCTAACGGGCGGCACCGTCACGCAGACATGGGCTGAGTACGACGCCATCGCCAAATCTGCCAAGCAAGCAGCAATTGTGAGTGAAGACTCAACGTTTAGTCAACATCATGGCTTCGATATCGACGGTATCAAAGCGGCACAAAAGAAAAACGAAGAGACGGGCAAAATGTCTGCTGGTGGTTCAACCATCACCCAACAGCTGGCAAAAAACCTGTTTTTGACCTCGCATCGCTCTTATGTACGTAAGGCAGAAGAAGCTGTCATAACCGTGATGATAGAAACACTGTGGGACAAGCAGCGTATCTTGACCGCTTATCTCAATGTGGCAGAGTTTGGTAATGGTATCTATGGTATCGATGCCGCCGCGCACCACTATTTTGATAAGTCTGCAGCCGATCTCAATCGAGATGAATCAGCGCTATTGATAGGAATGCTGACCAATCCGAAATACTATGAAGGCAATCAAGGCGATAGGGGCTTGCGTAACAAGCAACGCATTATCAAAAAACGTATGAAAAATGCGGTATTACCGCAAGCGTCTTAGCCGCTTTTAGTTTCTTGCATTGTATGGTTTGAACATTGGTGTTTAACAACGAGATAAGAATAATAGAAAAAACGACAGATGACAGCCCTTAGATAACGCACTGTGCTGCTGAGTTATGCTAAGTGCTGCTTTGTCATAAACATAATCGTACATAAGATGCTGGCGTATCGATAACGCAAAAGGAGTAGTAACGTGGTAGAGCATAACAGTAATCAGAGTAGTGGTGAGCTTAACGATATGATTGATGTCAATCATGTGAATGAAACGGCCATCGAAAAGGGTATGCAAGACATTATCCTTAGTAGCCAAGATGAACTGGTCGATGTCGAGTGGCAGCGCTCAGAAGACGGCAGTTATTCACCCAGCAGTTATATCAACCGAGATCTGTCTTTATTACAGTTTCATCTGCGTGTGTTAGCGCAGGCAGCCAGTCCTCGTCACCCACTGCTTGAGCGCTTGTTTTTTCTCATTATTTTTTCATCGAATCTCGATGAATTCTTTGAGATACGTGTCGCTGGCATCATGCAAAAACTCAATATCGGTGACGTATCGACCAGTGCTCACGGTATGCGCCCAAGCAAGGTACTCAATGAAATCTCTGTTATCACACACGATGCCATCAATGAGCAATACCGTATTCTCAACGAAGATATTTTGCCCGCTCTTGCGCTCGAGGATATCCGCTACCTAAAACGTGATGAGCTCAACGCTGAGCAATCTGCTTGGATGAAGCGTTATTTTACCGAGCAAGTCGTGCCAGTATTGACGCCGATAAGCATTGATCCTGCGCATCCATTCCCGCGATTGGTCAATAAAAGCCTGAACTTTATTGCCACATTAGAAGGCAAAGATGCTTTTGGTCGCGACATCAACTTGGCGATTGTACCAGCGCCTCGTAGCTTACCACGTGTGATTCGTCTGCCAGATGAGCTGACGGGCGGCAAAGAGCATCACGTGATGCTGTCCGCCATCATTCATGAACATATTGGCGAGCTGTTTCCGGGGATGAATGTCACCGGCTGTCATCAGTTTCGACTGACGCGTAATGCAGATTTGGATCTGGCGGATGATGTAGAAGATATCGCCAAAGCGCTTGAGGGCGAGCTTGAAAACCGCCGCTTCGGTGACAAAGTCCGTCTTGAGGTCACAACCGACTGTCCAGCGCACATCAGTGAGTATCTGCTCAATGAGTTTGAGTTGCATGACAATCAGCTGTATCGTGTCAATGGCCCTGTGAATCTGACGCGCTTATTGTTTGATTTTAATATTCCGGGACTGCGTTATCAGCCATTTACTCATGCCGTGCCAAAAGCCTTTCGCCGAGAGATGGATAAATCAGATAAATCATCCAGTATGTTTGCCGCTATGCGTAAAAGCGATGTACTGGTGCATCACCCTTTTCATTCATTCTCGCCTGTCGTCAACCTATTATGGCAAGCCGCCAATGACCCAAAAGTTTTGGCAATCAAGCAAACGCTGTACCGCTCAGGTACCAACTCAGAGATCGTCAAAGCGCTTGCCGCTGCCGCCCGTAACGGCAAAGAAGTCACTGCCGTCATTGAGTTGCGTGCGCGTTTCGATGAAGCCTCCAATATTGCTGTCGCCAACTATTTACAAGAAGCAGGTGCGGTTGTGGTTTATGGCATCGTCGGCTACAAGACCCATGCCAAGCTCATGCTCATCGTGCGCCGTGAAGAAGATCGAATCCGCCGCTATATCCACCTAGGCACAGGCAACTATCATGCGGCCAATGCCAAGGTATATACAGATTATGGCTTATTCAGTGCCGATCCTGATATCTCAGAAGATGTGCATAAGATATTTCAAGAGCTCACTGGTATGGGCAAACCTGCCAATCTCAAAAAACTACTGCATGCGCCCTTTACCTTGCATGATAAGTTGATGAGCTTTATCGATGATGAGATCGCTCACGCAAAGGCAGGCAAACGTGCTCATATCATGGTCAAGGTCAATGCTCTGACGGAGCGTCGCCTGATCGCCAAGCTCTATGACGCCTCTCAAGCAGGGGTAAAAATCGAGCTGATTTTGCGCTCAATGTGCTGTTTGCGTCCACAGGTCAAAGGTTTGTCGGAAAACATCACGGTACGCTCGGTGATTGGCCGGTTTTTAGAGCACACGCGCATTTACTATTTTTATAATAACGGTGATGAGCGTCTGTATTGTGGTAGTGCCGACTGGATGGATCGTAACTTGTTTCACCGCGTCGAAGTGGCGTTTCCAATCGAAAATAAGAAGCTCTTTAAGCAGATATATCAAGATGGTTTGATCAATTACTTACAAGACAACACGCAAGCGTGGGCACTGAGTGGCACAGGCGTATGGCAGCAGCTTCAGCCAGCAGCAGGGGAGGTGCCACACGTTGCTCAAGAACACCTACTAAAAGTGATCAATGGTGTCGACGAGTCCAACTGATTTGGACAAAGCTCAATGTCATCTCGTTTAAACAAGATGTTGTTAAACAAGGGTTGCTAACACCGTACCTTATATCGTCGATCATTATGGTCATGACTTAACCAAGCGCTGGTACGCCTCAGTGCTTGGTTTTTTTTGTATTAACAACACATCAAAGTTACAAACTGTCTTGTAACCTCACATTTATTCACATATTGATACGGCAGTACACTGGTGAATCTCACAGTATCCTACCTATAATTAGGGCGTGTTGAACATTCGACCATGGCACTGACAGCGACTATTTTTTAGG
>NZ_JAKDJE010000089.1 GCF_030454045.1 Psychrobacter sp.
TAATAAACAATTTAGCCTACCTTACCAATATCCTCTTTTATACAGTATATCTCTGCTAAGCGATTTGGGCAATTGTCTATCAAAGCTAACGTGTATTTTGATGGTGTAAGGCCGATTTGGGTGTGTAAATGGCAGTCGGGATGTTAAATAGTCTGGCTTACTACGTCTACACATCCCCTATATTTTATGTACTTACAAAAGGCGGCAAACAATAAAAAATACCTTAGATCGCTCAATTATTCGTTTTGCGGCTTGAACCTTACATCTATACCCAACTTACCCAATAATTTTGATGATATAAGTATCAAGCTCTGTAGCCGACATAACTGGCTATCCGAACTTTATGTCAGCTCACCTGATACGCCAATCAACTCTCTAATATCTATAGATATTTGCCTTCTTGCTTGTCTCTTTACTATCTGAAAAATAGGCTGACTGCTTGCATTCTCTTCTCTAGTCGTATTCATCGGCTGATGGCTATCTAATTAATAGGCCTTACACCCACACCATTATTGTCAAAACAATATTTGTGTTTTGAGGCTTGTTATTATAAAGATATTCTGTTGGTTTCTTATAACGATAAAATTTTTATCGTTATAAGTAGTTTTTAAGGTAGATATTATATAAATAAATATAGTACAGGGAATGTATATGATGAGTTTATTGCCGATCCTATTGCCTTAGGATTATTGATGTGTTTGGCCTATCGGGGTCATAGTGTCATTTTGTTAGCGCCTTTACTGGCGATGCTGGCTGTGCTATTGAGTGGTGAGGCGAGCATGATGCTGGGCGTGTATATGCGAGTATTTATGAAAGGATTGGGTGGGTATATCAGCAGCTTTTTCCCGCTGTTTTTACTGGATGCGATATTTGGTAAGTTGATGGATGACTCAGGATCGGCGCTGAGCATATCAGAGTCACTGGTCAACAAGCTCGGTCATAAGCAAGCGGTGCTGTCCATTGTGATGGCCTGTGCTATTTTGACGTATGGTGGGGTATCATTATTCGTGGTTGGTTTTGCGGTGTATCCGATTGCAGCTGCGTATTTTGTGAGCTAAACATTCCAAAAAGATTGATTTCTGGGGCAATCGCATTGGGTGCTTTGACCTTACCATGACGGCATTGCCCGGCACCCCTGCCATTCAAAACGCCATTCCCATGCCATTTTTTAAAACCGACTCTTTTGCAGCCCCGGGCCTTGGGGTTATTGCTGGTTTGATCATGTTGATCGGCGGCATGGTCTGGTTGAACTATCGTACCCGATCGGCATTCAATGCTGGAGAAGGGTATGGTCATCACAATGACAAATTAGCGGACGTCGAACATAGTGCAAAGCCGTCATTGATGGTGGCATTATTGCCAATTATCTTGGTCATCTTGATTAACTTTATCTGTACCAAATGGCTGCTGCCTAGTATGGATAACAGCTATCTGGCAACCGAAGAGTTTGGCGCGGTTCCGCTCACCAAAGTACTCGGTATTTAGGCGATTGTTGTCGCTTTGGTAGTGTCTTGCGGCTCTATTATTTTACTGAACTGGAAACGTTGGAAAAACTTAAAAGAGTCGTTAAGCGAAGGCGCGCTTGGCTCCTTACTGCCTATCTTCAATACCGCATCAGAAGTTGGTTATGGCTCGGTTATCGCCACTTTGACGGGCTTTGTGATTGTAGAAGAGTTCTTATTAAACCTATCTCCAGGCAATCCGCTTATTTCAGAAGCGGTGTTTGTCAACGTCATAGCAGGTATCACCGGCTCTGCATCGGGCGGCTTGAGTATCGCGCTTAATACCATGGGAGATTATTATCTCCAGCTGGCCTCTCAGTTTGGTATCAATCCTGAGCTGATGCACCGCGTCGCATCGATTGCCTCAGGCGGTTTGGATGCGCTTCCTCATAATGGTGCTGTGATTACGTTGCTTGTTATCTGTCAGCTGACTCATAGAGAATCTTATAAGGATATTTTTGTGGTCGCGGTTGCCGTGCCGATGTTAGCGTTGATAGCGGTTATCGTTTTAGGGACATTAATGGGCTCGTTCTAGACCGTTGTTCTCATTATTTAGCCCATAAAGAGACATGAACAAATAGAATCAGATCGTTATCTTTTACTAAAATCTAGCAAATAAAAACCCCGTATGAGCTGGTGCTTGTAAGGGGTTTTTATTTGGTAACTCAGTGGGTAAATGTGATCTACACTGCAGATTTTTTAGACCATTAAATAGATAGAAAATGCAAACGAAAGAGACATCACTCAAGATTATTCGTGTTTAACCACAATCCATCGTATAATGCTGCACTAGCACAGTACTCACTCATATGTCCTTAATAAGAAGATTCTATATGTCATCAAATAAGCGTCCCTTATACATTCCCGTTGCTGGCCCCGCTCTTTTAGAAACCCCTTTGCTGAATAAAGGCAGTGCTTTTTCATCAGAAGAACGTAGTAGCTTTAACCTCACTGGGCTGCTGCCTCATAACATCGAAACGATTGAAGAACAGTCCTTGCGTGCGTATCATCAGTTAAGCTCGTTCAACGACGATATGGATAAGCATATTTATTTGCGTAATATCCAAGACACCAACGAGACTTTGTTTTATCACTTGATTGAGCAGCATATCGAAGAAATCATGCCGCTCATTTACACCCCAACCGTTGGTCAAGCATGTGAAAAATTCTCGCAAATTTATCGCCGTAAACGCGGGTTATTTATCTCATACCCTGAGCGTCATAAAATCGACGACATGCTACAAAATGCCACCAAGCAAAACGTCAAAGTGATCGTGGTTACTGACGGTGAGCGCATCTTGGGCCTAGGGGATCAAGGCATTGGCGGTATGGGTATCCCAATCGGTAAACTGTCTCTATATACAGCTTGTGGTGGCATTAGCCCAGCGTACTGCTTACCCATCTTGCTAGATGTCGGAACCAACAATCAAAAGCTACTTGACGATCCAATGTACATGGGCTGGCGCAACCCACGCATCTCTGGCGAAGAGTATGACGAATTTGTCGACTTGTTTATCCAAGCCGTAAAACGCCGCTGGCCAGAAGTATTATTGCAGTTTGAAGATTTTGCACAGGGCAACGCCACTCCGCTATTGAACAAATACCGTGATCAAATTTGCTGCTTTAATGATGATATTCAGGGAACGGCGGCGGTCTCGGTCGGTACTTTGATTGCAGCGTGCCTAACTAAAGGTCAAAAATTGAGCGAACAAAGAATTGCATTTTTAGGCGCGGGATCAGCAGGATGCGGTATTGCTGAGCATATCATTCGCCAAATGCAGCGTGAAGGATTGAGTGAAGCGCAGGCCCGTAGCCAAGTCTTTATGGTGGATCGCTATGGTCTACTGACTGATAGCATGACAGAGCTACAAAAATTCCAAGCACCCTTGGTACAAAAAGAATCTGCCATTGCTCACTGGGATAGGAGTAACAAGCTGGGTCTTGCTCAGGTCGTCAGACAAGCAAAAATCACCGTATTATTTGGTGTTAGTGGACAAAAAGGTCTGTTCACCCAAGAAGTGATTGAAACGCTATGCGCCAATACTGAAAACCCAATTGTATTGCCGCTATCAAACCCCACCTCGCGCGTGGAGGCGACACCGCAGGAAGTAATGAGTTGGAGCCGTGGCAAAGCCATTATTGCAACAGGCAGTCCTTTTCCGCGCACCACGTTTAATGGTCAGTCTTTCGAGGTTTCTCAGTGTAATAACAGCTACATATTCCCTGGTATTGGTCTTGGTGTGCTGGCAGCTCGGGCGACAGGTATCAGCGATAATATGCTTACAGCAGCAAGCCAAGCGCTTGCAGATATCTCCATGGAATACGAAAAAGCGCCAGGTGCTATACTACCGCCAATCAAGGTGATCCGAGAGATCAGTGAAAAAATCGCTCATGAAGTGGCCGTGCAAGCGGTTGAAGATGGGCTGGCACTTCCTGTAACAGCGGAAGGTTTACAGCGCCGCTTAACTGCGAATTTTTGGTTCCCTGAATATCGCAACTATCGCCGTACGTCTTTCTAGGATCATCACTGCGATATAAATCGAGCCTAATGCCGCAATCAACAGCAGCATTAGGCTTTTTTGGTTGAGCTGTTCTTGCTAGCGCTAATTTGAGGTGTTTTTAGATAACATTGAATTTAGAGCTTTTCATCAAGCCTTGATAACAGCACCATTTAGGTAAAGTGACAAATTAGATAAAGGCTGCCGATACTACCTATATTGTAGTGTTGGTCCTCTTTTTATTTGTTTTCAATATCTAAAACGAGGTGTCTTGATACCGATAGACAAGCCAGTCTATAGACAACAAAAAACCCTTATAAGCTGATGCTTAAAAGGGTTTGAATATGGTGGGCCCAGTAGGACTTGAACCTACGACCAAAGGATTATGAGTCCTCTGCTCTAACCAACTGAGCTATGGGCCCTAAACGTTAGACGCACAATGATACCTGATTTTTTGAATTTTTCAAGTAAAAGATGGCAAGTAACCAATAAATTTTTAATCGGTTTAAAAGCTGATTAAAAGCCACTACCAGCCAAAGTCAGGCTACGCCCCCCATCGATTGTGATAATTTCACCTGTGACATAGTGTGCTTGCACCAAGTACATTACACTGTGAGCAATTTCTTCAGGTTTTCCGATTCTTTGCATAGGTATTGAGGCAATAATATCTTGCTGCTTTACGTCATCAAGGGCTTGATCACTGTCAGACTCAGGTAAAACATTGACCCCAGGAGCAACGCCATTGACGCGTATATCGGGTGCCAGCTCTAATGCCAGTGACTGTACCATCATACGATGAGCAGCCTTTGCCATATTATAGACCGCATAGTTGCTAAAGGGCGTATCCTGCGCATGAATATCTAATAAGCTCACAATACAGCCTTGCTGACGTTTGAGATAGGGCAGTAGTGCTTGACTCAAAAATAGGGGTGCCTTGGCATTGGTTAAGAAAAGCTCATTCCATTGCTCATGATTGATGTAGCCAATTGGGCTTGGGTAGAATCGTGACGCATTGTGTACCAATACATCTAACCGCCCAAATGTGCCTATGATGTTTTTGACAAAAACGTCTAACGTGGTATTGTTATTGACCACTGCCAAATCAGCCACGATAACCGCAGCGCTAGCAGAACGAGTTTCATTGAGTTGATTAGCCAAATATTCGGCTTCGTCTTGGCTATGATGGCAATGAATAATGATACGGTAGCCTTGTTTGTGCGCTGCTCTGACAATCGCTGCGCCGATGCGCCTAGCGCTACCAGTCACGAGCATCACAGGTGTATTACTATCCATACTGTCTGATGGGAAAGAGTTAGATTCTTGGTTCATAATAATATGTTTTACTCTATGTCACGCGCTTGTAAGTGCTCGATTCTGCTTTGACGTAGGGCGGCGCCAATCGCAGGGCCTTTGAGGTTTGGTGCAATGTCTGTCATACCGATCGCATGAAAGCTATTCAGGGCTATCATCATTTGACGGTGCTGGGTTGCCAGCTCTAAGAAGTGACTACATACCAGTAGTTGTGAGAGCTTATTTGGCTCTTTATGAGCGCCGCAACCTTGTATTAAATCAATCTTTTCAGCCGCACTTAGCGTATTTATGGTGCTTAGCTTTTCAGCCTGTTGCACAAATAGGGTGGCAAACTGAGTATGCGATTTTGGGACTTTGGCTTTATTACCGATAGCATTGATATTTTTTATAGCCGTTGACAGGTGAGAGTTAGACTCCGCGTTTTCACTATGAAATAGTGAGGCGGTGAGGCTTGTCATCAACAGCGCCCAGCGCTGCGATAAGTTCAGACGCATTTGCCCTGCAAAATACAAAGCTGTTTGTACAGTCTCTCGTATACAAGTGTTTTCCCACGCATCATGCAGTGGGGCAAAATACTCTGTCAATGCACCAATTTCAAACAGCTGCTGCCAGTATACTTGCGGCGATAGCTGCATGGTGGCGCGGCTTGATTCTTGCCAGATACGTTCGGCACTCAAATGAGCAAGCTCACCTAAGCTGACCAGTTGACGCATGAGCGCCAAGGTGTCCTCCGAGATGCTAAAGCCCAAGTCATAATAACGTCCAAAAAATCGAGCGGTTCGCAGTACTCGTAGCGGGTCTTCACTAAAAGCGCCAGACACATGGCGCAGTATGTGACTCTCTAAATCTTGTAATCCTCCGTAATAATCAATGACATCGCCACTGACAGGGGTATCATCGGTGAGACTCACAACCTCGATAGCCATTGCATTGATGGTCAGATCACGGCGCTGCAAATCCTCTTTTAAACTAACATTAGGACTGGCATGTACGCTAAAGCCCTTATACCCTGAGCCTTGCTTGCGCTCCGTGCGCGCAAGTGCATACTCTTCATGAGTGGTGGGGTGCAAAAACACAGGAAAGTCCGCACCTACTTGTTGAAACCCTGCATCAAGCATCTCTGCGACGGTGGCACCAACCACAACGAAGTCTTTATCTTTGACAGGTTGTTGTAATAGTTGATCTCGAACCGCACCACCCACAAGATAAATTTGCATAAAAGCCTCTTCTTATTGAACCGATATCAGCGGCCCAATCGCAATAAATCAAAAAACCGCCCATGCGTGATGTGCATTGACCGGTTTTAGTATAGCAAAAAGGCCCTGCCAATGGATGACAGAGCCCTTTTGAATCACATAATCATACGAAGTAGGACGTCTGATTATTTTTCGCTTTCTAAATCTTGTGCTTCAGTCACAGTCAATGCCGTCATATTGACGATACCGCGAGCAGTCGCTGATGGCGTCAAGATATGAACTGGCTTATTCGTACCTAACAAGATAGGTCCAATAGACGCACTGCTGGTTGCCGTTTTAAGTAAATTAAAGGCAATATTTGAGGCGTCAAGCGTTGGCAAGATCAGCAAGTTCGCAGCGCCTTTTAGTGGGCTTGATGGCATATCGTTTAGGCGGATATGTTCATTCAGTGCGGCATCTCCTTGCATCTCGCCTTCAAAATCAAAGTCGACATTCATGTCAGTTAGTAGCTCATAAACTTTGCGCATTTTGACCGCGCTGGCACGATTTGAAGCGCCAAAGTTTGAATGAGAGACTAAGGCAACACGTGGCGTGATACCAAAGCGGCGGATTTGATCGGCAGCCAGAACGGTCATTTCAGCCAACTGCTCAGCGGTTGGATCTTCATGCACGTACGTATCAGCGATAAAGATGTTGCGATCTTGCATCAGTACGGCATTCATCGAATAAAAATCATTGATGCCTTCTTTTTTGCCAATGACGCTTTCGACATACTTTAGGTGCATCTGGTAGTCACTAAAGGTACCACAAACCATACCGTCAGCATCACCGTTGTCAACCAATAAAGAACCAATCAACGTGGTTTTACGGCGAACATCACGACGAGCAAGCTCGATACTCACGCCGCGGCGCTTGTTTTTCTCGTAGTAGCCCTGCCAGTAGTCTTTGTAGCGAGGATCATCATCTTGGTTGACGATCGTGATGTTTTCGCCATCTTTTAGACGTAAGCCCAACTTATTGATGTGATCGTTGATGACTGCTGGACGACCAACCAAGATTGGCTGAGCCAAGCCTTCATCGACGACCACTTGTACGGCCAATAAGATATTATTGTCTTCGCCTTCACAGTATACGATACGCTTTGGCGCAGACTTAGCGCGTGCAAAGATAGGCTTCATAACAAACGCAGAGTTGTAGACAAACTCAGACAGACGCTGACGATATGCCTTCATGTCTTCGATTGGCAGTGTCGCTACGCCTGAGTCCATTGCCGCTTTGGCAACCGCAGAGGCAATCTCGATGATTAGGTTTGGCTCTAGAGGGCCAGGGATTAGGTAATCACGACCGAAGCTTTTCATCGTCTCGATGTTTCTGACGTTGGTCGTAGGGGTTGCTTCGACGTGTGCCATTGCAGCGATGGCTTTTACGCAAGCGACTTTCATCTCTTCGTTGACGGTTGTCGCACCCACATCCAAGGCACCCCGGAAGATGTATGGGAAGCATAGTGCGTTGTTTACTTGGTTTGGATAATCTGAGCGACCAGTTGCCATGATCACGTCTGGACGTACCGCATGTGCCAATTCTGGCATGATTTCAGGTGTTGGGTTGGCAAGTGCAAAGACAATAGGATCTTTTGCCATACGGCGAACCATATCTTCTGATAGTGTACCGGGCATTGATAGGCCTAGGAACATATCCACATCGTCCATCACTTCTTCGATAGAGGTAGCGGTTGTCTCACGAGCATAACGTTGTTTGGTTTCATCAAGGTTTTCACGGCTGGTGCTAATGATACCGCGTGAATCTGAAACAATAATGTTGTTTTTATTAACACCAAGCGCGCAAATGATGTCTAGACAAGAGATGGCGGCTGCACCTGCACCTGAACAGACAACTTTAATTTCTTCGATTTTTTTGCCAGTGATCAATAGCGCATTAAGCATCGCTGCGGCAACAATGATTGAGGTACCATGTTGATCATCATGGAAAACAGGAATGTTCATACGCTCACGTAATACGCGCTCAATTTTGAAACATTCTGGTGCTTTGATATCTTCTAAGTTGATACCACCAAAGGTAGGCTCAAGAGAAGCAACAGCTTCGATGAACTTATCTGGATCATCTTGATCAATTTCAATATCAAAAACGTCGATACCTGCAAACTTTTTGAACAGAACGCCTTTACCTTCCATCACAGGTTTTGATGCCAATGGGCCAATATTACCCAGACCTAGTACGGCAGTACCGTTAGTGATGACACCTACCAAATTATTACGTGCGGTATATTTAGAGGCAAGTTTTGGGTCTTTTTGAATCTCAAGGCAGGGTACAGCCACACCTGGCGAGTAGGCAAGTGCTAGATCACGTTGGTTAGCTAACTGCTTAGTTGGAGTAACTGAGATTTTACCTGGGCGTGGGAATTCATGATAATGTAAGGCAGCTTGTTCAAACTGCTCTTTTTCTGTACTGAGGCTATCCGTATTCGAAGTGGTATCGTCATTCATAATAATTGCCATGGTTGGAATAAATTGGAATAAATTAAATGGTGATAAAAAACAACGTTTAACCCTCAAAACAATCATTGAATGGTAATATTTATCAAAGGGTGTAGGGACGTTAGATGATTAACGACCATAAGAATCATGATCGATGATCAGACCAAAAAAGCGAACTAGCAAAAACAGTCAGTCTACCATTACTGGCAATTCACCGCCCAGCTAACCCGATTAAAACGCACGAATAATATAATAAAATGATATTCGTTATTTATCTGTTTGATAATGCCAAAAAACACCGACCAATATCAACCTTAATTTAACAATATTTCAAAATATTACAGTATTCGCGTAGCTCAAGAAGAGCAGCTAATAGGCATCTGCGGCATATCGGATGCAGGCGCGCTTGTATCAAGAGCGGTTGCGATGTCTTGGACGTCATAAGGCGTCGCCAATAGACGAAAAACACGATCGACTTCTTCAAACTGACCTTGCTCAGCGGCAGTAATGGCACGCTGCGCCATACTATTACGCAAAACGTACACAGGGTTATTGGTCTGCATATCGTTGATTGCTTGCACAGTTGATGATTGCTCAACCTGTGCCAGATAACGCATCGACCACTCTTGCCAGACTTGCTGTGCCTCAACACTCAATTCAGCCGTCATGGCAATCAGTAATTTCTGCTCATATGGGTGATCATTTGGGGCGACTAAACCGAGTAGAGCGCGAAAACTATTGGTATAGTCGAGCACATTATCTTCTAAGAGGGTCAACCATTCAAACGCCAAGCTCAAACTCTCACTCTGGTGAGACAGTCCAAGTTTGCGGCATAGCCCTTGCTGATAGTGCTGCATAAAGGTGGCTTCATAAGGGGCTAAGCAATCAGCGAGCACCTCACGAGTCACGCCTTGGATGCGCATAAAGTGCGGCAGCCAGACATTTAAATTCCAATGACCGATAGCGGGCTGATTTTGGTAAGTATAACGGCCAGTGTGATCAGAATGATTGTTGATCCATGCAGGGTTGAATCGCTCCATAAAACCAAAAGGGCCAAAGTCCAGCGTGCTACCCGTGATAGAGAGATTGTCTGTATTCATCACACCATGTGCAAAACCAATCAATTGCCAGTCCGCAATCATCCGAGCTGTACGCTCAACGACTGCTGTCAAAAATGCCGCTACAGGTGCGTCGCTATCACGGCACTCTGGATAATAAGTATCAATCATATAGTCGGTAAATGTATCGAGCAGGTCAGGTGCAAAGCTTGCAATCCATTCAACATGACCAAGGCGGATATGGCTGTCAGCGACACGCATCAATGCCGCACCTGTTTCGATACGCTCACGGCGCACTCTCGTATCAGAGACAACAAACCCCAAGGCATTAGAAGAGGAGATACCAAGCTGCGTCAATGCATGACCACAGAGATACTCTCGAATGGTACTGCGCAGCACCGCACGTCCGTCACCCATGCGTGAGTAGGGCGTCAGGCCAGCTCCTTTGAGGTGCAAGTCTTGTGGTTGATCATCATTATCAAGTACTTGTGCCATGAGTAATCCGCGCCCATCGCCCAGCTGTCCTGCCCATTGTCCGAACTGATGACCTGCATATGCCATTGCCAATGGTTTAAAGTCAGATGGCACATATTGGCCACTTACGATCTCAACCCAGTTGGTCATCAACTCTTTATCTTCTATCCAGCCAAGCTGCTGTGCCACTTGGTCGTTGAAGTGTCCAGCACGTGGATTGTCCAGTGGCGTAGGCGGCTGCTCATGATAAAGGCGCGTGTCGAGAGTGATGTAAGTATTTTGATAACGCATACAGACCGTTTCCAATAGAATCTTAGATTAACACATGAAGTGCAATACCAAATGCAAGGTGAAAAAAAGACCTA
>NZ_JAKDJE010000090.1 GCF_030454045.1 Psychrobacter sp.
GGAACAATTTTAGCGATCAGCAGTGCCTATTTGCGAATGTTCAACACGCCCTAGTGCAGGTTTAGTAAATTAGCACGAATTGTGCATTTTGGTCGTATTTGTGCGCTGAAATGAGTATGATAAACCTCTATCGGATAATTTTGAAATATTATGAGCAGTCGCGAACAAAAAAAACTTCAAACTCGGCACGCCTTTTTTAATGCCGTACTCGATCTATGTATGACAGGGCAGTCTTTTAGCTCTATCAGTCTCAGACAAGTCACGCGTGAGGTTGGCGTTGTGCCAACAGCATTTTATCGCCATTTTGATGATATGGAGTCGCTCGGTCGCGCCTTGGTCAACGAAGAGTTGGGTGGTACGCTCGCCACACTCAGCGATAGCCTACAAATTGGACGCAAGCGTAGCTTTGATCGTCAGATAGCGAAGAGTATTCAGTTGTTCTTATATATGGTCAGCGATCAGCCTTACTACTGGCAGTTTTTGGTCAGTGAGCGCTACGGTGGCTCAGAATCTGTGCGAAAAGCCATCAATGAACTGGTTAAAAAACATGCCCAAAGCTTAGCAGACGATCTAGCATTACAGCCAGCATTTACCCATATCAATGATTATGACCGTCGTCTGTTGGCTGAGGCGGGCGTAAATATGTTTTTTTCTTGGATTATCGACTGGTTAGAGTTGACCTACACTGAAGATCACGATGACGAAATCGATCTAAATGTCATCGAAGAGAATAAACAGTTGATGCTACATAACTGCACTCGCCAAGCGCAGATGCTATTTTATGGTGCTTACAACTGGAAATCTAGTGAAGAGACTCGCTTAAGAGATTAATAAAAAGCGCACTACCATTCATCAAAAGCTAGGACGAAACGCCCATAGTCGCTGCGTGACTACTTTGACTTCCTTGGGCTTTCCGCTAATGACATCGCTACTGCTACCACTAGTGTCATTTGTGGCTTGACTGTCGTTCGCTGCGTTTTTGCCAATTAATACGGTAGCAAAGCGCTGTCTTGCCTGACCAACAGTTGCATTATCACTCGCGGTAATAAGCGCCATAAAGGCTTGGCTATCAACTGCCAACAAAGGCGTCAATGCTGCCCGCTGCTTTTCATCTAAGCCACTCAAAATTGGCAGTTGCCATAGCTCATCGATAGACGTGAGCGCTTGCTTACTGCGTGTGTCGACTATCCCTTGCATCTGCTGACTGGTGGCACCATCGATCAGTGCGGCAAGCAATGCGGGGCTCGCAGTATTAATATTGATAGGTAAATAATAAGGAACCGCCGTCAGATAAGGTCGTAGTGTCGCTAACACCTCTGCACTCACCCCTCGAACCTCTTGTAACTGATCAACGCTAACAAAAGGCTGGTTTGGTAGTGCGCCATCTACTGAACGGTTTAGTTGCTGGGTATATACCGCACTTTCATCACCGCCATCTAGATAAACTTCACTGTCCGTATCTTGCCAATCGAGGACGGCAATAGCAATATCTGGTTCTAAATTCAACTGTGTTAAGAGACGCTGAAAAACTTCTAGCGCAGCAGTATCAACCGATCCATTCCAATACAAATTATTGAGGTTAAAACGACTGGCCTCATCACGTATCTCCACACTGACACTGTGATTGGCTAATGCGTATGGCGGTATTGGCTGTGCCCAGATATCTTGCTCACTATCGGTATCGTTGAGTTTGCTATCAGCACGAATCATCGTCACTGCTAACTGCTGACCGGCATCGATATCTTGCAATAGCTGATTTTGATCAAACAATAATCCGCTGCGCCTAATCGCAACTTTTTGGCTAGCAAGCATCGCCCCTGCCACCACCGTGATACTCACAACCAATAGCAAGATAGTGAGCAGCGCCACACCGCGCTGAGAGTTTGCTTTCATTGTCATAGAGAGCTTATGTTGCTGAGCAAGTGATGCATGTTAAATACTACCTTCTCAATTACTGTTTCCCACACTGCTATTATCTGTATTACTACCGCTATTACTGTTGTTACTATCACTACCATTATTATTGTCGCTGCTATTAGCAGCCTTTGCGCTACTACGGGGTATTGGTTGTGGCGCTAGTGCCCACTGCCAAGTGATTGGTATCTCTTGATAAGTAAAATTGATGGCAACCCCTTTGGGTAGTAAAACAGCATCAGGCTCAGCGCTTGCTGTATTCGCCGTTTGACCCAAGGCTATATTGGTATCACGGCTACTATTATTGACGTCATCGCTTGGAAATTTGGTGCTAAGCTCTGGCAAATAGGCTTGCCAACGCCCAGCAGTAACACCGTCTAATAACACACTGTCTAAACTGACGCTATCGCGCCCATCTTCAAGACTGGTATATTGACGGCGTATCAGGCGCTCATCTGCAAAAATATATTCAATATGCTGGATACTAGTGCTGCTTTGATAACGTGGATCAGGATCAGCGAAACGTACAAAGCTGATATGTTCACCATCTACCCTCATAAAAGGCTCAGGCGTATTGTCTTGAGCATTATTATTCGTATTGCCATTTATATCGCTACTCGCCGTCCCAGTATCTTGAGTATTAGGCGCTTGATACGGGATTATTTGTGCCATGTCTTGCTGTATTTGTAGATAAGCATATTGTAATACCGCCAAATTATCTGCATGACGTTGTGCGCGCTCGCGGGCGCGGTTGACACCATCAAATACTTGCCAGCCTGCCACTGCCAGCATGGCAAATATCGCCATGGCAACCATTAGCTCAAGGAGCGTGAATCCGCGCTGTAGTTTCATACTCACAAGCCGCCCCCTGCTTGTCCGATACTACTTTCACTACTTAAATCTAAACTGCCTGTGTCTTGGTCGGCATTGCTTAGCATGACACTAATATCAGTGACCGACGTGCCTGCCTGTCCATTTATAATTGGCGCTACTGCGATATTGACTTCTTTTAGTGCAGGTGTGATGGCATCACCGACAGTCATGACTACTTGCCAATCCCGCCCTTGAGCATTGATCGTTTGGGTCCGATTGGCCGTCAACCAAGTATCTTGAATACGCAAATCAGCCGCCGCGTTTTGTGCAACAAAGTGAGCAAGCGTGCGGGTGCGCAATATGTCCACTGATCTCAAATACGCACTGCTAGCACGGCTCGCTGCGACAGCCACTACCGCCAAAATCGCTAAGGCAACCATTACCTCAATTAAAGTAAATCCTCTCTCGCGTGTGGACTTGAGAGGTTGTGGCTGAGTTTTTATCATCGGGTACTGAGGCAGTTTTTTCACGATCGTTCCTGACCTATCATAATACTACCATCAGGCATAATCGTCATAACTTCACCAATTAAGCGCGAGTCATGTACCACTTCGATGGTGACAGGCGTTGCTTGGCCCGTACCAAACCATAGTACCTGCGGCACGCTTTGATCACTAAACCAAGGCTGTAGCGTTTGCGTCTGTCCTGTACTCGTTGAATTACTAGCATCCAAGCTCTGCACTCTGATACTCACGCCAGCGGGTAACTCAGGCAAGCTAACCTCTGACTCAACCTCCCAGCTCGGTGTTGGCTGAGTCTCTCCAGTAGAGTCTGACAGACTGCTCAAATCAGCAGACAGCTCCATTGCGTTCTTTGGCTGGCTGTCCCTGTTACCTACTAAAATATCAGCCGTTTGATAGGCAATATAAGGATTCGATAAGGTAACGATTACAGGCGCTACCTGTCCCTGCTTATCTGCCTGCAAACGTAAGCCCATTGGCTGCATACGCTCAGCTGATAGTAGACGGACATAGCTTAATGAATCGGCAAGATGTTCGTAAAATGCACGGTTTTTACGAGAATCACTACTGCCAACGGACAAGCTCATCATACCAGCAAATATAGATAGAATAACCACCACCACCACGATTTCGACCAGCGTAAATCCTGTCTGTGTCGCTCGCTTAGTTGATAGACTAGAAGTCAAAAGAGAGTCTTTGGTTGATGTAGTAAGGACATTACGGTGATAAGAAGAGATGGATATGATCTCAAAACGATTGAGACCTAAAGGCTCAGCGATTGTGGCTAACGGGCAAATGATCGCTTGGCTGGACTGAGTCTTGACAGTGACCGGCATATTGCACCTATAAGCCTATAATTCGGTTTTGTATAGCGTGATAGCGCTCACTTTTATAAACGCTAAAAAACGTTTTTTAGCGTGCCGCCATACCAAGGATAACAGCACACAACGTCACATAATAATTTCAACAGTCAATAAACCGCCTAATAGTTAGTATTGCGATGCTCTTCTGATTCTGTATCGATTTGCTCGACCAACTCTTGCATATCCTCATCCATCACCTCTTCATCTTCGGCAGGATAATGACTCGGCAATTCTAGAATTTGTTGAACAAAAGCGTAGCGTAAGGTGTCACGGCGACCCAGATAACGCTGGTAAAAGCTTGAATTTAGTAGTCCTGCACCGCCTTGACCCATCGCCCAAATAGAAGATAAATAATCACGCGTACTTAGGGTACTGTTCTCATCTTTTAGATAAGCACTGATAATATCAATCGAACGCTTCATACGCTGACGACGAATATCATATAATTCACCAAACAAGCGATTGAGACCAGTCACAGAGGCTACCAAACGCTCTTCAATTTGGTTTAGCAGCATGGCTTTTTGCGGGTTAAATAGTTGCTGAAAAATCATACGAGCAACGCCTGCCGAGGGACAGTCATCAATACGGTTGATATCGAATAGCTGCTCTTCATAACGAATAATAATACGCAAATAAAGCTCATCTTTACTAGAAAAATGCTTATAAAGTGTGCCTTTGGCCAAGTCAAGCTGATCGGCCAAACTGTCCAAAGTGATATCACCATCACCTGACTCAAGTAACAATTGCTCTGCCATCGCTAAGATATTTTCTTCTCGTGCCTTGAACTGATGCTGACGACTCATAATCTCTCCTAAAACATGACAAGATTAAGCATACAACCATCATTTATGGCAGTACATCGGCAACAAGAGTATGAGGCTACCTATACCAAAACTGCTCGAAAACTATAAAAGGGAATATGCTTATGTTTGCTAAATAGTCATTGATAGCCATGTGGTTGTATTTAGTATTATGAATACTCAAGGGGTTTGGATCACAAGGCTGTCTAATAAATGACTGATTGGTCATAGCATAACCATTTTAATGATACTGTGCCAGTAAATTTTCAAAGTTTTTTGCGGTCAATGCTCCCACGTCTTCACTGCTACACCCATACATATCTGCCAGACAACTGGCAACATAAGGCACATAGGCAGGCTCATTTGGTCGACCGCGTTTTGGCACTGGCGCTAGGTATGGACTGTCCGTCTCGATGAGCATTCTGTCTCTCGGCATTTTTTGAGCAGCATCCTTGATATCTTGTGCTCTCTTGAAACTCACGATACCTGAGAATGAGATATAAAACCCTAGATCTAGCGCGCGCTTCGCTGTCTCCCAATCTTCAGTAAAACAATGAATGATGCCATGCTCCGCCCCTTCACTTTTTAGAATATCAATCGTGTCTTCTTTGGCATCACGCATATGGATGACGAGTGGCTTTTTTAGTTGCTGACTGGCATGAATATGACGCGCAAGGCTGGCTTGCTGCTCTTTTTTGTTTTCTGTTGACCAGTAATAATCGAGTCCTGTCTCTCCAATTGCCCACACATGATCCGCTTTGGCCGTTTCTATCAGACGCTCGACTGTCGCCGATTGTAATATACCAATATCCTCACAAGGATGAATACCGACACTCATCCCTAGGTTTAAAGTCTCATCATTATAAGTGCTGACAATATCAGCAATCTCATCATATTCAGCAAAATCACACATGATCGCCATCGCGCGAGTGACATTAGCCGTTTTCATGGCGTCAATCGCACCAGCCAATTGGCCATCATATTTGGTTAGATCTAAGCGGTTAAGATGGCAATGCGTATCTGTAAACATAAATAATCTCGTTGTTGGAACAGTATCAGTAAAAGTTATTGGGATTTAACATTCGTTAGTGTGTTGATTGCTCTAAAGACTTATATTTTCAAGTCGAGAAAATATCGCTATAGTCAAACACAGCAATATTTAGGTGTGGCTATTGTTGATAATCTGGTTTGTAAATGCCTTATACTAATGTAGCGGCACCACACGCATCACCTCTTCTATCGTCGTCACCCCTTCACTCACGCGTTTTGCACCAGAGACACGTAAGGGTTGCACCCCTTCGCGGTATGCCTGTTGCTTAAGTACGTCTAAATTGGCATCGGCAGCGACCAATTTTTTTAACTCATTGGATAAAGGCATAATCTCGTAGAGCCCGACGCGCCCTTGATAACCAGTATGTCGACAGTGCTCGCAACCTTGCGCGATATAAATCTGTGTTGGTACTGGCGCGCGCCAAGGCTGAACAAGCTCTTGCCATTGGATGGCAATCTCACTATCTACGGTGACGTCCACAGCTTTTTTACAGTGCGGACATAGCGTTCGTAGCAAGCGCTGTGCCATGACGCCTAATATAGTCGCTGAGGTCAAAAAAGGCTGAATGCCCAGATCGTGTAAGCGCGTAATAGAACTTGGTGCGTCATTGGTATGCAAGGTCGAGAGTACCAAGTGCCCAGTAAGTGAGGCCTGCACAGCCATGTTAGCGGTTTCTGCATCCCGTATTTCTCCAACCATAATGATATCAGGATCCTGACGCATCAAAGAGCGGATACCATCTGCAAAGTATAAATCAATTCCTGGACTCACCTGCATTTGGTTGAATGCAGGCTCAATCATTTCGATAGGATCTTCAATCGTACAGACATTCACCTGCTCAGTGGCAAGCTGCTTGAGCGTGCTATAAAGAGTCGTCGTTTTACCTGATCCCGTCGGTCCAGTGACCAAAATAATACCATTGGGGTGGGCGGTCAGCTCATGCCAAGTGTCAAGCTGCTTACCCGATAGACCAAGCTGCGCGAACGAGCGCACGAGCACTTCAGGGTCAAAAACCCGCATGACCAGCTTTTCTCCAAAAGCGGTAGGCATAGTCGATAGACGCAGCTCAGTCTCTAGCCCTTTTGGCGTACGGGTTTTTAGTCGACCATCTTGCGGCTTACGTTTTTCTGCAACATTCAATCGTCCTAAGATTTTGATACGTGCCGTCACCGCCACGATAATCGCGAGTGGCATCTCGTACACGGTATGCAGCACGCCATCAATACGAAATCGCACTTTGCCCGTCTCACGGCGCGGCTCCAAATGGATATCACTGGCACGCTGCTCAAAGGCATATTGTAAGAGCCAATCAACCACTCTAACGATATGCTGGTCGTTGGCATCAGGGTTGGTGTTGTCACCCAATTGTAGTAATGCTTCGACATTGGTGACATCAGCGGCTGCCCGCTTGTGCACACTATTTGCCCCAGCTATCGCTTGCGTGACCTGATAGAACTCTTGGCGGTAGCGATTGATTTGCTCAGGATTGATATAGACCGTGCGATAGCTTTTTGACTTGATCAGCTTTTCGATGCTTGAATGCCAATCAGTGTAAAAAGGCTGATCTGTCCCGATGACCACTTCATCTAAAGTGACCTCAATGGGCAAAATATACTGTGAGCGTGCATATTCAAAAGACATCAGCTGCGTCACTGCCGGGACGTCAACTTTTAATGGATCAATACGAACGAGTGGCATGTCTGCTTTGGCCGCTAGCCACTGATTTAGCCAGGCTAGCGTCAATTTGTGATCAGAGCTATCCTCAAGAGCATGCCCATTAGGCAGCCCAAACTCACTAATCGTTATTAGTGGGTGCTGATCCTTATTGCGGCGACTGGTTATGACCAGATTATAGCCGCGCTGATCGATGACTTTATCGGCCAATAACTCATCTAGGCACCAGCGTAAATCAATCACTATCGAATAATTCTGAGCAGCCATATTTTTCTTCTTTTATTGTTTGGGGTATGTTGACAAACATGCTATCGATTCATATCACTTATATTGCCACTACCGCTGTTATTTGCAACTGTCCTGAGTCTATCAGCCAAAAGCTCACATCAACAGACTTATAGCGCATGATAAATGAGGTTTCTTTCTCTCTGCGGCGGTATGCAGGCCTTGGATCTTGCGCAATTAGCGCTTTAATAG
The DNA here is from genome assembly GCF_030454045.1 of Psychrobacter sp. Lineage (GTDB taxonomy): Bacteria > Pseudomonadota > Gammaproteobacteria > Pseudomonadales > Moraxellaceae > Psychrobacter. Next base: position 8,114 of record NZ_JAKDJE010000090.1, read on the forward strand.
CATCGATATCGGCTGCGACCAGCTTGTTTTGTATTTGATCAACGAGCGACGCCACGGTTGTATTTTTTGCAGCATTGTTTGTGCCTTTGTCTTTGACATCGATATCGCCACCTCTAGTAGAGGCTTCTGCGTTCACTTGTGTTAAAAATTGCTCATAAGCAGTCTCTGTTATGACCACATCTAGCAATGTTGGCGCAATCGGTGCAAAGCCACTTTCGGCAGACATCAGTGCGTCGCTATAAGCTACGTACGGCTTGATATCGATGATGGGCGTGCCATCTATCATATCAGCACCTTCAATAACCAGTAGCACACGGCCTTGTACTATCTCGATACGCTCAAGTTTGACGACGGACAGTCCTAGCGCTGATGGTCGATACATACTACGACTGGCAAATACGCCTATCTTTTGGTTGCCACCCAATCTTGGTGGCCGCACTTGCGCTCGAAAGCTACTATTGGCTTGATTATTGTCTTTATCTCGATAATTATGATGAAACTGCCAGCTGACCCATATATGGCTAAATGCTTCTAAACCATCAAACGCCGCCGGTGTATCGTAGGGCGCTAGCATTTCAATGGCACTGGTCAGCGCGACCAAATTTGGCTGACGCGGCGCCCCAAATTTTTGTGACAGCGGCGCACGATGGTAGCCAATGATTGGGACGTGGTGAGAGTTATCTAAAGACATATTGTCATCAAACATAGAGCAGCTCCAGTAATAAAAAACGGTTCTTTTTAGACAATTTGGCCAAATGATACAAAATTACTCACTAACGATATTCCATTTTATCATGCTGGTGGGTAGCAGCTAAACGGATTTTTACTTTAAAGTTTGATATCATGTGCAAGAAATTTTTTGATGAGAGTCTTTTACATTTGGCTTATTTGTAACTCCTCTTATCAATACTGATGATTTAACATGCACAAAAAATAGTCTACAGCCCTATTGGCTGATAGATAAACCTTATTATTGAATTTTACGGTAGGTACGTTTTAACATTCAGCTTTTTCGATAACTATTAGAATACTGATAGGTTTTTATATTTTTTAATCTATCATTGAAAATTTTGATTTAATACGTATTTAAGCCTAACGACAGCGATAACCACTTATTAATTAACGAGGACTTTATGTCAAAACTTCGCACCGAAACGGTCACAGAGGTTCATCATTGGAATGACTCTCTATTTAGTATCAAAACCACTCGTGACGACGGCTTACGCTTTCGTAATGGCGAATTTGCGATGATAGGTCTTGTTGTCGATGGTAGACCACTGCTACGTGCTTACTCGATTGCTAGTCCCAACTACGAAGAGCATTTAGAGTTTTTCTCCATCAAAGTTCAAGACGGTCCGTTAACCTCACGCTTGCAGCATATCAAAGTTGGCGATGAGCTACTGGTCAGCAAAAAACCAACAGGTACGTTGGTATTGGATGATTTATTACCTGGCAAACATTTATACATGCTCTCAACAGGTACCGGACTTGCCCCTTTCTTGGCACTTGCTCGCGATCCTGAAGTATATGAGCGTTTTGACAAAGTTATTTTGGTTCATGGTGTCCGCCACGTTGATGATTTAGCTTACCGCGATATGTTCGAAAATGAGCTGCCTAATGATGAAATCTTTGGTGAATGGTTCCGCGAAAAGTTCATCTACTACCCGACCGTTACTCGTGAAGAGTTTAGAAACCAAGGCCGAGTCACCGATTTGATGAAATCAGGTAAGTTATTCGAAGACATCGGTTTGCCTCCAATGAATAAAGACGACGACCGCGTCATGTTATGTGGCAGCATGCCATTCAACGCCGAAGTGTCAGCCATTCTAGATGATTTTGGTCTGACTGTATCACCGCGCATGGGGGTGCAAGCAGATTACGCAGTTGAGCGTGCTTTTGTAGGATAAAAATGTTGAATTGATCGAAAATTATTTTAAATAAGTCTTGACGATCAAAAATAGGCTGCTATAATACGCAGCCTATACAGAGTTAACCCTGTAGTCCAATTCGATAATATTTATTTAATAGACATTATATTCTAACATGCCAGTGTGATGGAATTGGTAGACATGACGGATTCAAAATCCGTTGCCTTTAAAAGCGTGTCGGTTCGAGTCCGACCACTGGTACCACTATACGAAACCCTTACAGTCTATAGATTGTGAGGGTTTTTTATTGCGTGAATTATTTATAAATTGGTCGAGTAATAACAGCGTAAAATAAAATTTTGATACTATCTTGATACTTTAATACATCTGCATGTTCACGTATTATAGTGCTATTAATATAATAACTGCGGCGTGACGGATGAATTATGAAAGTTAAGCTTAGTAAGAAGTTTATCGATTCAGTTGCATATGCTTCAAATGGTACAGACATCTACATGGATGAAGTATTAACGGGTTTTGCACTTCGTGTGGGTAAGCAATCTAAGAGATACACGCTTCATAAACGCATCAATGGTAAGCTCTATCGTGACGAAGTTGAAGAAACACTGACCCATGCTGTCAAATCCGTAGAACCAAACTTGGGAGATTTTAATTACGCAGCCTGACGATAGTAGTCAAACCACACCTGTCTTGGCGCTCGATAGCCCAAGCCCTTTTGAATCCTAGTCTGATTATAATACAGCTCAATATACCCAATGATATCGCTAGTGGCTGCAAACCTCGTTTTATAATCTTGATGATATACTAGTTCATTCTTCAAGACGCCCCAGAAGCTTTCTATAGGTGCGTTGTCATAGCAATTACCTTTGCCGCTCATT
>NZ_JAKDJE010000091.1 GCF_030454045.1 Psychrobacter sp.
TCTAGGTCTTTTTTTCACCTTGCATTTGGTATTGCACTTCATGTGTTAATCTAAGGATCATAAAAGATGATAAAAGATGATAAAAGATGATTTCTTTATCCATATTTTTTCCTAATCAGCTTTCCCTTTCTGCGCCTCAGCAATCAACTCATGAATTCTAGCGCTTTCTCTTAGCACGCAAGCCTCATAAGCCGACAGCTGCCCAGGCTCTTGTTCTTTTTGCTTTTCTTGTTCCTGCTCTTGTCTGGCTTTTGCTTCTAGGTATCTCTGTAGCTCGTCTTGTTCATTTTGTTCGTTGTATTGTGAGTTAGTCATGGTTTATGTCTCCTGATGTGTTGCACCCTTAATAAAAATCATCCCGACCCGCATACTTCTTATTGAGCGCCTGCAATATCGCATAGGTTTCGCTATCCATATTACCGGTTGGCTGCTGCGGTCTGAAATGCAATTGAAACGCATAGATGACATCACGGCTGGACTTGTCCCACTCGTCGCTATTATTGATTTGATAACCATATTTGCGAAACGCTTGCTTGATTTCCTGCACGCTTGGCGCAACCAAGGTACGCCGATTCATAATTTCTTGCTTGTCCGCTTCATCATACCAAGCGCCGATACCATACTCTTTATACAGTTGTTCCCATGGGAATTTGGCACCGGGGTCGATCTTGCGCGAGGGTGCCATGTCCGAGTGACCGATGATGTTCTTTGGTGAGATGTCATAGCGCGTGGCGATATCCTGCACCAGCTCTGCGACTTTTTTAATCTGCAATTCATCAAATGCCACATAATGCTCATAAGGATGGTAATCCATATCGCCATTCTTTAGCGCGTCTCGATATTCAGGCTTGATGCCCACATTGACGATCTCGATACCGATAGAGGTATCGTTTAATATCGTCCGCCCTGCAAAGCCGCCATCTCCTGCATGCCACGCGCGCTCGTTCTCAGGTACGAGGTTATAGATTTTGTCATCGTCATTGTCTAAGACCAGATAGTGCGCGCTGACATTGCCTGTGGTCAAAGTCTTTATCGAGCGCTCATTGTCTGAGACGGTGTAGTGTAGGACGATGGTTTTGATGCGCTGGCTTTTACCAGTCGATTGATAAGTGTCGCTATCGACGCTGTAGCTTTTGGTGGTGGCGACTGGTGAAGTGGTCGTGACGCAGCCAACCAAAGGTAGGGCCAAGCCAAGTGCTAAGAAGATGTTTTTTACCATGAAATGCTCTGTTTAGATAAAGGGTATATGTCGCTGTCCACTTATATCTTAACCACCTATTATTATCAGATGATGTCTAAAGATTTTGCTGATTGTATTTAGCCCCTTTTGACCTTCTTCGCCAATACCTTTTTCCAACTCTCTTCCAAACATTCTATCGCCAACCACGGCTCGATAATATCAGCGTCAAACTTCTCTTTTGCGTTCGAGAGTTCCCATAAGGTCTCTAACGTGGCAAACGGGTAGGGGCGCTCGACCAAGTACACAGGCACATCCGCCTGAATCATACCATCACGCACGACTTGAAAATACCAGCCTGAGATACCTTGTTTACTCACCCATGCGGCGATGTTGGGCACTTTGGTAAATTGGCCGATCTGATCGTTGATTTTGTAGCACGGGCGGCGCGGTTGAACGATGCGCAGCTGCACGCTATCTTCACCGTTTATTTTGTCGTCGCCATACTGCCCACCATACTGATAAACGTCGCCAATACAGACGTTAGACTCATCCATCTCAGGTAATCCATCAACAGCTTCAGTGGTAAGGTTTTCACCGAGCGTACCGATGCGTACTTTTAGATCAAACTCAGTATTGATTTTCTCATACGTGGCCGTTGGCATTTGATGCACGGCTTTGAGCGGGCCACCATGATGTTTGCGATCGGCTTGCTCGTCCGTGGTCAGGCCCATAAAGTTGACGGTGACAGGCGCGGCTATAGGCGCTTTGTCAATGGCGCTCATCTCATCACGGGTAAAGGGCATGACTTTGCCTGCGCGTACGCAGACTAAGTTTGCCACGTGCATGGGTAAGTGAATCGCAGAGTGTAAGTGGTGGGCAGCAGACATAGACAATCCTTAATGAGCATTGAAATCAAAACAAAAATTGGGCAGTGGTGATTGATAAAGATGATAGCAACCTCTGCAGCAATTATCTATTTAATCAGGCATTATCATGACGCGCATCCCGAAATATCGGCACAAAAAAAGACCAGAATAGCGATTCTGGTCTTGATGGTTCATAAGAACATTTTACTCAATGTTCGTTATTCAATACTTTTATTTGGTTTTGTTGCGACGACCGGCGGTTTTCTTTTCGCGAGGCGTAGCGACCAGCTCAGCCAATTGGTCAGGCGATGACCATAGGCCTTCTAAGTCATAAAATTCGCGGGCTTGCGGGGTCATGATATGGACGACGACCGCGCCCAAATCAATCAAGGTCCAGTCAGAGTCAATACCGCCCTCACGGCCAAGCGGCATAAAACCCGCTTGTTTGGCTTCAGCGCCAACGCTATCCGCTATGGCACGTACGTGACGTTTTGAGGTACCGTCAGCGATGATGATGCGCTCTGTGACGTCGGTCAACTCTTCTACATTCATTACTGTGATGTTCTTTGCTTTCATATCATCTAGCGAGTTTTGTACGATGGTCAAGCATTCTTTGAGGCGTTCTTCAGTCATGGTGTTGGTCATAAATTTTAATCTCTTGAATCATAAATATATAAAATAAAGGGGTAAAACGTCACTTTGGCTTATCCGACTGATTAGAGAATGTCAGGCATATAGATAAAAAGATCGGCAAAATGACATAGATAAGGCGATTTTAACGGAATTGAGCAGCAGAATATAGCTGATGGGCGATAATATAGTGATAAACAGCAGGATTGAGCCATTTAGCTAATGGATTGAATTCAGTATGGTTAATGATAGCATTTATTGGTGCGATAGAGGCGATTTGCCGCTCAGAGGCAGGCATTTTATTTGTTTGATTGGCCACGATCTGTAGTTGCTCACGTATCTGTGTGCTTGATACAGCAGTGATGGGGCGTGTGTCTATATAAATGCGTCCTTGAACTGGGTTTTTCAAGTCAGTATTATCTGTGTCCAAATACGCTGTGGTGCACTGAGTGCTCGGGGTTAATAGGTCAATAGGTGTATGAGTGATATAGGGTTGTAAGGGTGGTGGTAGCTGCGATGATAAGACGACGGCATCGTCAGTGCTCGCTGTCTTTTTTATCAGGGATGTGGTGTGCTCAGAGTCAGTATCACTCATATCATCGCTATCCTCACGATTGAATACCCACAGATTGACATAGTCAGTGAGCCGTAACCCCTCCTTCCATTTATCCAAACTGCGCGCGCTGTCCATACCCATGATAAATATCAGGCTGTCGTGAGGATATTGTTGTCTGAGTGCGCGTACACTATCAATCGTATAGACAGGCGGCGTTTGCCATAGTTCCAGCTCATTGATTTGTATCGGCGTCTCTTGTACCGCAAGCCTCAGCATGGCTAAACGATGCGCAGGATCTGTGCTTTGCATTTTAAAGGGTGAGCGCGCGTTGGGCAATAAACATACCTGTAGGTCACGCTGCTGCTGCATCGTGATTGGCAACAATCTCTGATAGACATGCAGGGCCACTTCTAAATGGCCCTTATGTACAGGATCAAATGAGCCGCCAAGATAGGCACGAATGGCAGGGAGTTTTTGGTGAGGGCTGGCGCTCGTATTTGGCATAAATAAATGCGTAAAAAAGGGACAGTGTACGCTCTTTTGGCATACCTTCCTCTTTTGTGGCCTTGTTATATTCAATGAGTCATAGCGCTATTGTAGAGGGCAGGCACGCCGCTGTCATCAACACACTCATAAAAAAACCGACCATCATAACGACAGTCGGCATCTTCAAGGACTCATTGGCAGCGATAAGAGCGCTTAAATGAGGTCGCTTGCCGCTTGAATGGCGGTCAGGGCAATGGTGTAGACGATATCATCAACGAGCGCACCGCGGGATAGATCATTGACAGGTTTGTTCAAGCCTTGCAGCATTGGGCCGACACTGATGACGTTGGCGCTACGCTGTACCGCTTTATAAGTGGTATTACCAGTATTGAGATCAGGGAAAATAAAGACATTGGCTTGACCCGCAACTGGAGAGTCAGGGGCCTTTTGCTTGCCCACACTCATGACAGAGGCCGCATCGTATTGTAATGGGCCGTCGACCTTGAGCGTTGGCGCACGCTCGCGGACGATTTGGGTGGCACGAGCAACTTTTTCGACATCCGCGCCAGCCCCTGATGAGCCTGTCGAGTAGCTGATCATGGCAACTTTTGGATCGATACCGAACGCGGCGGCAGACTGCGCCGACTGAATGGCAATCTCAGCCAGCTCTTCAGCATTGGGATCAGGGATGATCGCGCAGTCACCATAGACAACCACTTGCTCAGGCAGCAGCATGAAGAACACTGACGATACTAGAGAGTACTGCGGTGCGGTTTTGATTAGCTGGAACGCAGGGCGGACGGTGTTGGCAGTTGTGTGAATCGCGCCTGAGACCAGACCATCGACTTCATCGAGCTGGAGCATGATGGTGCCAAGATATACCGTGTCTTTTAGATATTCAGCGGCGACGTCTTGGTTGGTTTTACCTTTACGGCGTTCAACGACCGCGGCGATATATTTGCTCATATCGAGGCTATCAGGATCGATAATCTCTAGACCCTCTGGCAATGTCAAATCGCGGTTTTTGGCGACTTGTTCGACCTCACTGCGCTTGGCAAGCAGCACACAGTTAGCGATTCCGCGGCTTTGACAGATACAGGCGGCCTCGACGGTACGCGGCTCTGCGCCCTCTGGCAGGACGATGCGTTTTTTGGCTTGTTGTGATTTTTTGACCAACTGATGGCGAAAAGCCGATGGCGACAAACGCGGCTCATGGTTACGACTGAAATATTCCTTAATCCAGCTCAGATCCAAGTGCGCTGCTACGTAACGTGCCACTTCTTCAGCGCGATCGGTGTCATCACTTGGAATCTCTGAGCTCATATGGACAAGGCTCTGTACCGTTTGATAGCTGTCACTCTCGACGCTCATGATAGGGATGCCCGTTTTGAGCGCCGACTGCCACAGCTCCGTTACGGTCTCGCTTGGTAGGATACCCCCTGTCAAGACCAATCCTGCCAGCGGAATACCATTGATACAGGCCAACCCTGCGGCCAGTAGCAAGTCATCGCGGTCACCAGGGACCACCATCAACGTACCACGTTTGAACACTTGATTGACACGAGCGACTGAGCGCGCCGTTAGACTGATGCGATTGATACGACGTGTTTTTGCTTCACCAACGTTAAGCCAAGTGGCATCAAGCTCGGTGGCAATGTCCCAAGTGCGCGGTACAGACAACGAATCGCTAAAGGGCACCACGCCGATGAGGCGAAACGCGTCGGTATTGAACGAAGGCGATAGACGCTGCACTTCTTGCAAAAAGGTTGGATCTAAGCTGACGACGGCCTCACCAGGCGCGACTGGTTGCGTCTCAAACGTATTGGGCACATCTTGTACCCGCATCAAAATCACGCCAAGCGTCCGCAAATCGATGACACCGCCGAACTCGCGCGCATGCACATCAAGCTTGTCCGCCAACGCCGCTGGTTGACTGATATCAGCGGCACCAACAAATATGATCTTGGCATCTAAAGCATGGGCGAGGGCGCGGTTGACTTGTGCAGCATAAGAGGTCTCAGTGGTCGGCACCAGACCTTCACAGATGATGACATCAGGGCCATCATCAATCGTATGATAATTGGCAATCACTTCTTCCATCAAATCATCAAGGTTGCCGTCGCCCAGCATCCGCTCGACGTGTTGACGGCTGATCGATTTGGGCGGCTTTAGACCAAAGGCATGCATGGTCAATGCACTTGAGCTGTCTAAGCTGTGCTGCTTGTCTAGTGTATCATCTTGCAAAAACGGCTTCATAAAACCCGCTTTGATACCGTTATAATCAAAGGCTCGAATCAAGCCAAGCGCCGCTGATGTTACACCGATACCGCGACTAATGGGAACAAGTAAAATGGTCTGCATAGTATGTCCTATGGTTTATTTTATTATTAAGTTCAATTCATCCTTGGCAGAATGAGCAATGTGCTGAGTATGTACGCCATAGCTTTATAGCAAATGTTAATTATATAGATATGGCGTATCAAACACGCTCACGCTTATATTAAATTCAATGCCTGACGAGTCTCTTGAGCAATACGGCACTCTTCATCAGTTGGGACGACCCATAACTCGATACTGCTGTCATCTGCGTGGAAGCTGCCTTCTTTACCACGAACCAAACTGGCATTTTTGTCAGCATCTATTTTGATACCGAAATGACGCATCACTGCCAGGATTTTGGTACGTGTAATGTCGGAGTTCTCACCGATACCGCCAGTAAAGACAATACCGGTAAACTCTGGTAGCGCACAGCTAAGGCTGGCCAGATATTTACCAGCACGATAGCAAAACATCTCGATAGCGAGCTTGGCATCTTCGTGACCTTCACTGGCTGCTTGCTCGATGGTACGCAAGTCGTTAGACAGTCCTGAGATACCAAGTAGACCGCTGTCATTATTAAGCATTTTGTCGGTCTCTTCTAAGCTCATACCGAGCTGACGCTTCAGGTGCATGTGCAAGCTAGGATCCACATCGCCACTACGCGTACCCATCATAAGGCCCTCAAGTGGGGTCAGACCCATGCTGGTATCGAGACTTTTGCCATCGTATACTGCGGCGGCTGAGCAACCATTGCCTAGATGTGCTGTTAGCCAGCCATGTGGCCCTTTTGCCTCAGTGATTTGGCTGGTGCGTTCTGAGACGTAAGCATGTGATGTGCCATGGAAGCCATAGCGACGGATTTTATGTTCTTCGTATAGATATTTTGGTAGCGCATAGCGAAAAGCAACGGGCGGCATGGTTTGGTGAAAAGCGGTGTCAAACACCACCACTTGCGGCATATCAGGATAGATCGCCTGAACCGCTTCGATACCCAGTGCATTTGCAGGGTTGTGTAGCGGAGCTAATATTTTGAGACGCTTCACTTCTTCTAACGCATGCTCATCAACGCGAACGGCTTTGGAATATTCGCGGCCACCATGTACCACGCGGTGTCCAACGGCGATGAAGTGGTACTGCTCTAGTAGCTCAAGGATTTTTTGTAGCGCCAGCTTATGGCGACCACCAGGAATAGAGATTTCAAGTTTTTCACCGTTTAAGGTCGTGTGTTTAATACGGGCGGTATCGAGACCTAGGTTTTCGGCAAGACCGGTGATACGAGTAGCGTTGTCATCACTAATCAACGCGTATTTGATGGAAGACGAGCCGCAGTTTAAAACCAAGGTTGGGCTGGTCAGGGGGGATGCTTCGGTGTTCTTATCATCAAAAGTGGTGGTTAGGCTGGCGCTCATACTCTATCCTTAGGGTCATTTTTATAGGTGGGGAGTCATCATATCGTCAGTTCAATATGTCAACAGTCATACTGATATCGTAACGTCCTTATTATAAGGGTATCGCGGCCGCTACGAATCGTAGACCTACAATTTATCATAACGATAAGCTCTGAGGGTAATGTAACATATTTTTGTATCTATGCCGTGATACGGTGAGGTTATAAATCGTGTGGATTTGATGCTCAAAATACCCCAAGCAACTATGCTTCAAACCCCTGCCTAATATTGGCTAAATTTGTTAGCCAATCAGGTTCAGTATGCGCACTGCTTTGTGTCATAATGCTATGATAAAAACGCTTACCGTGGCCACGCTTTGGCCGCCTTGTGCGTCATCTTTTCATCATACTTATACCGCTACATACTCATAGGTTGTCTGCTTTATGTCTACTACACATCGCTCAGCAAACACTGCATATATCACCTCGTCGATGCTTACCAGTCGCCGCGCCATTATTACTTTAGTCATTGGCAGTGCGATGATGGTAGGGATGTCAGGCTGCGGGCAAAAAGGCGCTTTGTACTTACTAAAGTCCAGTAGCCAAACGGTAGAGGGTAGCCCATCTGTACTAAATAGTACGAGCCATCCACAAGATGCCGCTTTTGCTGGTATTGATGATGATACCTATCAAAAAAATGACTATCTAGATGAACAGCAAATACTGCCCGAGCCGAGTACAGATCCTAACGATTATTAATGTTTATTCTTACCCTTGATACCCTGATTATATTAGAGATGTTTATATGAGTCATTCTGAACTACCTGTTGACACAACTGATTTGACCACGGGCGAATCTGTCACTATTCAAACTGAGCAGGGTCTATACGTTGATCCTAAAACGTTGAGCGCTCATCTGCCCGCGCTAAGCTATCGCGACGACGCGCTATATATGGAGCAGGTTAGTGTTGATGAGTTGGCAAAACAATATGGTACGCCATGCTATGTCTACTCAAAGCAGGCGATACTGGATGTTTATCAAGCCTATACCGATAGCTTCGCCAGTCTCGATCATCAGGTATGCTACGCGGTAAAAGCAAACTCGAATCTTGCAGTGCTTGGGGTGCTTGCGCAGGCAGGTGCTGGGTTTGATATCGTCTCTCGTGGTGAGCTGATGCGTGTATTGGCTGCAGGTGGCGCCGCGTCGCGCGTTGTATTCTCAGGTGTTGGCAAAACTTATGGAGATATCGAATACGCATTGACCCAAGGTATCGGCTGCTTTAACGTCGAGTCCATCAGTGAACTTGCCTTGATTGATGAAGTGGCAAAGACGCTCGATAAGCGGGCGCCCATCTCGTTGCGCGTCAACCCTGACGTGGATGCCAAGACTCATCCGTATATCTCAACGGGGCTTAAAGACAACAAGTTTGGCATCACTCACGAAGAGGCGCTAGCAGTCTATCAGCAAGCGGCAGATCTATCACATATTAATATCGTGGGTATTGATTGTCACATTGGCTCGCAGTTGACGGAAGTCGCGCCGTTTGTCGCCGCACTAGACAAAGTTATTGAGCTGATACATAGCCTGCGCGATCATGGTATTGAGCTGCGTCATATTGATTTGGGTGGCGGTCTAGGCGTGCGTTATATTGATGAGACGCCCGTGTCTATCGATGAGTTTGCCGAGGCTTTATTACCAAAGCTGAGCGAGCTTGGTTTGACCGTATTCTTTGAGCCGGGTCGTAGTATCGTTGCCAATGCTGGTGTGCTCCTCACTCGCGTTGATGTACTAAAACCCACTGAGCACAAAAACTTTGCGATCGTCGATGCTGCGATGAATGACTTGATTCGTCCTGCTTTATATCAAGCTGAAATGGCCGTGATTCCAAGTACATTACCGAGCGATGGTATTGATACAAATGGTACAAAGCCGTGGGACATTGTTGGCGCGATTTGTGAGACAGGGGATTTTTTAGCAAAAGACCGCTTACTGTCATTAGAGGCAGGAGCTGTCTTGGCTGTGACGGGCGCAGGGGCTTATGGCTTTACCATGAGTAGTAATTACAACTCGCGTCCGCGTGCCAGCGAAGTGATGGTATCAGGCAATAACAATCAGCTCATCCGCAAACGTGAAACGGTTGAAGCATTGTATGCTGACGAAATACTGTGGCAGGATAGATAAAGCCGCCAACCCGCCAACACTGACACTGTTTTTGCATAATAAAAAAAACCCACCGTGATGCGAACGGTGGGTTTTTTTTGGCAAACTCGAATGGGGTATATCGAGTTTGAGGTATAACGATAAGTTAGTATTTGATAGCGGTGATAATTATGATTGTATCTGACAGCGTGCTAATATAAGCCATACATAAAAATAGGATAGGACATCAAAGATATGCTAATAGAATTTACTAAAATGCATGGGCTGGGCAATGATTTTATGGTTATCGATTTGGTGACCCAGCGCTTAGATTTGACCAAGGAGTTGGTAGCGTTATTGGGAGATCGCCACCTAGGTATTGGCTTTGATCAACTGCTTGTGGTCGAGCCACCGATGCGCCCCGATGTTGATTTTAGTTACCGTATTTTTAACACGGATGGCACCGAGGTGGAGCAATGCGGCAATGGTGCGCGCTGTTTTGCCCGTTTTGTGCAAGCACGTAAACTGTCATTTAAGCAGCGTCTACGGGTTGAGACGGCGAGCGGCATTATCTCTTTGACCACCGATCGGTTTGGTTGGGTAGAAGTCGATATGGGCAAGCCCAAGTTTGAGCCAAATGAGATTCCCTTTAGCCCAAGAGCCACGACCAAAATCCAAAACACTTATCACCTCGATGTCAATGGCACACCTGTACAGCTATATGTCGCCAATATGGGCAACCCACATGCCGTTATCAAAGTTGATGACGTGCTGGACGCGGAGGTTGAGACGTTAGGCAAGGCCATTGAGTCCCATCCAGCGTTCCCAGATCGCGTCAACGTGGGCTTTATGCAAGTGATGAACCAGCGTCATATTCGTCTGCGTGTGTATGAGCGCGGTGTTGGTGAGACGCAAGCTTGCGGCACGGGCGCCTGTGCAGCAGTTGCAGTCGGTATAAGAGAGGGCTGGCTCGATGAAGGCGAAGAAGTGCGCGCGCAGCTCTATGGTGGCAGCATGATCATCAAGTGGCAGCCTGGCTATTCAGTTATGATGACAGGTCCGACTGCTTTTGTTTATGAAGGAGTCTTTAGTCCAGATGGTTTGATGGCGCAAGCAGGTATTAAGCCAAGTTCTGAAGGCTGATATCTGTCGTTAGAAAAATGGGTGGTGTTCTAAAAAGTATGCTGGCATCAGACATAGCCATAATTGACATAGAA
>NZ_JAKDJE010000012.1 GCF_030454045.1 Psychrobacter sp.
CTCGCTTGTGTCTTTATCTGGTTGCCCCTGATTTGAATTCTATACACACCCTAAAAACAATCAACGTAATTTATTAAAATATGTCTAGTATATTTTTGATCCAAATGTGGCTATAAAAGTGACTAAAATTAAAGGTTTTGAGAGCAGGATCGTTCTAAATAAACCCTTTGACCTCTAGCTTAAATTTACTTTTTTAAATTATTAATTTCGTCAAATTCTGTTTGAGTCATTATCTGTCTATGATCTTTAAAAAAATTAATAACGCGCTCATTATTATCAACAAACCCTTGGATAATCTCCGGATGCTTTAATATATTACCATCAGCCGCTATGACATCTTTAAACGCTTGCGCAAATTGTGTATCGTAGCCGCTCAGATTAAACCTTTGGTTGTAGTTATCATTCATTATTCTAACTTTGTACTGTAGTAAGAAATCATTGTCTAATAATGTTGATAATCTATAATAATTGTGGAAAGGACCAAGTTTTTCATTAGGATACTTAGCAAATATCAGTTGTAATGGACTAGTCTGATTGGGCATACCATCTATTACTAGCATTTCTTGACTAGAATCAGCATAAAATCGCTCAATGTTTGACATTTTTTCTAGTAGCGACTCTGGAGGAAAAGTATAGTAAAAATATTCCTTACCAGTGACAATTTTGCCATTAAGTTCATACAAGGGATCTACTTCTACTCTAAACACCTTCCCTAAGTCCTCAGAGGGACAATGAAACTCACCGGATAAGTTTCCTGATAAAGTCTCAGCTTGAAAGTTTAATACCAAGCTTTTCGTTGAGAACTCATCCAAATCGTCAGCATCATTATAGTTACATCTAGGAAAAGTAGTGACATACACTCTGTCTGATATTTCTGAGGGTATATAAGCGGTAACTGGCTCATTTGGATCTTCTGGCTCGGTACATCCGATTACTAAGATTCCTATAGTATTTAAAATAAAAATGCCTATGAACCTTAGCATCGTCATAATCATCCTAGTTCATATAGTTAAGTCTTATTAATTTCTGACTGGAGCATACTTCTAGAACCAAAAGAATGTTAGCGAAACTGGCGTTTACTAAATACGGTGCTGGCTTGCTTTGCTTTTCTAAGAGCAAGTTTACGATTGCGTCCAAGCATCATCTTAATTTGCCAGATTTTTTCTTTATATAAAGTAGTTGCAGGCTGCTCATACATCGCATTGATTACGCGTTTGCTCGCTAGCACAGCGTCAGGAGAACGCTCAGCAAACTCAGCCGCCAGCTGTCGTGCTTGCTCAAGCGGCGTCTCACTACAATGACTGATTAATCCTAATTCTTTGCCGTCATTGGCATTAATGATGCGCGCAGTCATGGCAAGCTCTTTGAGAACGTCTTCTCGTACCACCCCAAATGCGGATTGCGTCAATCCCATGTCCGGTACCAAACCCCATTTGGCTTCCATAATAGACAGCTGGCAATCCGGATGACTAATACGCACATCACAGGCCAATGCCAGCTGTAGCCCAGCGCCAATACAGTAGCCTTCTAGTACCGCGATGACAGGTACTGGTAGATCACGCCACACCAAGCAGACACGTTGGAATGAGCTTTGCCAAGGCTTAATCAGCTCCCAAATAGCAAAGACTTGGTTTTTTGGATGGTTTAAATCCCCTAAATCAATACCTGCACAGAATGTGCCTTCTGCACCATTTAAAATAACCGCGCGTATCGTTTTGTCTTTACTAATGCGACCTGCTACGGCGATCAGCTCATCTATGACTTGAAAGCTCATGGCATTTTTTTTATTTGGACGATTTAAGGTGACTGTGAGTATATTGTCTACGATACTTACTTGTAGTGTCTCGTACTGGTAGCTTGCAACCACGTTCATAATAATCCTTATTAATGAATAAAATAACTATAGTAATGATGGTCACAATATTAGCAGGCTTAACCCTACTCTACCGTAGCAATAACTGACTGCTACGATACTGTATCAAGCGTCTGCCTTTTAATATTCGCACATTATCTGGCCGCTAGTGATCGGTAGCGTATGCAATTCACTTATTACATCGCATAATAACGGTCCGATTACCTGCTCTAAATCATTTTCCACGTCATGTCATTTTCGCTCAAACGATGATAGTTGAGCTGAGGGTAAGCCGATAAATCCACGTTTTGTAAATTATTCAGTGCGGTAAGTAGTGCCTCATAATATGGCTCAATCATCGCAAATTGTACCGGTGTTGTATGCTGTACATTCAATAAGCACTTATCCTCCAAGTCTTGGCTGGCCTGACGTAGCTGCGGCACTCCTGTATAACGACTGCCGCCCAATATGCGATGGGCAATTTGTGCCAATAAGTTACGATCACGAGCTTCCCATGCTTGAGTCAGTGCTTGCTTTTCCTCATTGATAGTGTCAATCATCATAATGATGAGCTTGGCGGCCAAATCAGGTTTGTTTGCTGAGCGAGTAAGCGCATCTTGCCAGTCTAAAATATCAGACGTATCCGTTGTACTGAGGTTTTTTTGATGAAAGTTGTGATCCGTTTGCTCATATAGCCTTTTATCCATATTCGCTGTTATGTCTTTATCAGAATTATCTGTCGGTTCTTTTGGTGGATGCAGTAATGAGTCTTGCCCCTGCTTGTGTAAACGTAGGCTCTCGTAGCGTGGCTGGTTCTCACGGGTAGTCTCTCGTCTATAATCGTCACGGGGCTGACTGTCACGCAAGTAGTCATCACGGATTTTTTTCAGTGATAATGGTCGAGTTACTTTTGGCGGTTCTGTGATTTCAGTCCTATTACGAACGCTTTCGTTGTCTTTGACCATCGGATAAATGGCGGTCTTTTGATCTGAAAGCGGCGTCGATTGTTCTGTGAGATTTAGATTTTCAGAGTCAGTATTTTGTGAATCGATGCTTTGCAAATTAGAATCTTGCAAATTAGAATCCTGTAAGTTAGGAGCTTGCAAATCAGTATCAGGTAATGCCGTTAGTTGCGGCGTGGTGTTTTGGCGTCCTAACCATTTCTGTAGCACTTGTAACAATTGAGGTTGACTGATGGGCTTACCGACATAGTCATTGATACCGCTGGCGATCAGCTTGTCGCGCTCATCCGCTAGGCCATGTGCGGTGAGAGCAATAATAGGAATACGGCTATCAGCCGCTTCAATGCTCCGAATTTGCTTCGCTGCTTCATGACCTGACATACGCGGCATTTGTATATCCATAAAGATCAAATCGATATGATTTTTAACTTGAGTAGCTGTTTTATCGTCATTTGCGCTCTCTTCAGCATACAGGGAGGTGCTGGATTTTTTATTGACCTCATCGCGTGTTTCCGCTTTAGAGATTTGCGTTTTACTCGATAGACTTTGCTTATCATTTTTAGCAGATTTGACATTTTTGGTTTGCTGTTTGCTGATAATCTCTATGGCATCAAAGCCGCTACTCGCTGTAATGACTTGTATGCCAAGCTCACTCAATAGCGCATCAAGTACCAATAGATTTGGCAGATGATCATCAACTGCCAGCACGGTAATCCCTTTCCAGCGCGGCTCTTGTAAGCTCTTAGGCATACTGCGATTTTGTGTATCGAGCATCGCGTACAGCTGTCTTTTGTCTAAGGGCTCATACAAGATATTGGCTTGATAGCGGTTTAGCAGTGCTTGGTCAGCTGCCACTTGATAGCCAAACACAGCAAGTTTGCCTTGATAATGGAGACGGATTTGCTTGAGTAACGCCATCATATCGTCTTGCGTGTCATCATCAACAATGACCCAATCCCAAAAATTGCCATGCTCTTTGAGTGACTCAAGCACCCCTGGCAATGAATTGGCTTGGGTGAGCTTAATCGGTAAGTACTGCAAGCTGGCTTTTAGCACTTGTATTGAGGCCGTATGACTGATCCAAACCAAGACGTTAAATTCATCAGTCTCGCTCGCAAGCGGAGCCAATATCGGTAGCTCAATGGTCTGACCAGTTGGTGCCTCTAGCACATCGACATGGGCTGGCATGCGGAACCAAAACGTCGCGCCTTGATTGGCAATATTCTCTTGAGCATTGTCATGAAAGCCGATATCGCCGCCCATCAGACGCGTTAATTGCTTGGAGATAACCAAACCCAGCCCCGTACCACCATACTGGCGCGTGATTGACGGATCGCCTTGGCTAAAGCTTTGGAACAGCATTTTTTGATCAGCAAGCGAGATGCCTTTACCACTGTCTTGCACGCTAATCATTAGATAGTTATCACGGTGATCATCCAAGCTGACCCGTACGACCACATCACCACTGTCTGTGAATTTGATGGCATTACCAACGATATTGGTCAATACCTGCTTAAGGCGCAGCGCATCGCCATTGATACGCATGGGCACATCGTTATAGAACAAGACAGCCATGCGCAGACCCTTCTCGGCAGAGACAGGAGAGAGCATATCGACCACATCATAAATGGTGTCATACAAATCAAACTCATGACGATCAAGCACCAACTTGCCCGCCTCAATCTTAGAGAAATCCAAAACATCATTGACCAAAGCAAGTAGGTGAGCTGAGGATTTGCGAATAGTCTGTACGTATAAATCCTGTTCAGGATTGAGCTCACCGTGACGCGCCAACAAGTTAATAAAGCCATCAATACTGTTCAATGGTGTGCGCAGCTCGTGGCTGATGTTGGCCAAAAATGCGGATTTGGCTTGGCTGGTCGAGATGGCAGCATCACGCGCATTTCGAATAGAGATGTTTTGCATTTCCATCTCATCAAATGCCAAACGCAGATCGTCTTCGGTTTGCTCGGCATGATCCTTAAGCTCCTGAAAACTTCTACGGAGGCGACGGAATGTCTTGACCAAATCTTGCTGTAATAAATTAAGCTCACCATCTGACTCTACTGGTACAGGCTGATATAAGTTATCAACATGGGTACGTTGTAATTGCAAACGCAGCTCATAGATCGGCGCAATCCAACGTTTTGAGTAAATATTTAAGCTGAGCAATAAAATCAGAATGGTAAACAAACCGGTAATTACCAGCGCCATCGCAATCCGATAACGGGCAATATAAAGAGGTTCGTTATCCATATCAACCAGTAGCCACAACGTCTCCCCTTCAAATTCGCCTAGCACGCTGCCATAAGCTGTCCCCACTGGCGTCGGTTTTTGTGCCAAAAAACTTGCCGAGTCACTGATTAATGGCCATTGCTCATTTAGGCCATACCCGACGGTTGCCAATACCTGATTGCCTTCATTAATGATAGCGATACGCTGCACATGCTGCTCAGACTGCATACGCCCAAGCTTATCCTGTATGCTTTCAAGCGTTGTCATCGCACTCTGTGATGCCTCATCTGTGTTGCTTTTTGCTTGCTGACGTTCTTGCTCCAACAAATCAGGAATCAGCTCTGCAATGACTGGTGTATAACGAATCAATACCGCCTCAGCCAGTGCCTCTTGCTCTGAATCGCTCGCTCGCATGGTTTCGTGAAATACCAAAATACCGCCTACCGCCGCCAACACGCAGATAGGCAAAAACACCAATAGGATCAGCTGACCATAAGCGCTACTGGTATTAAAACGTTTTTTATATTCCATGCTTGCCCTACTCTCTACAAAGATTCTATCTATAAATTTTATTTAACTATCATGTATCATACAAAGTTGCGTCAAATGACCAGTTTGTGTTTGACGGCGCCTGTTTATCCACCAAGATTATCTTAACAGGATTCTATAAATCGCGTTTACCCATTCAAGGTGAATGAAACACAAACTTTGACCAATATGGCTTTAAGCAAACCTAGCAAATATACATACGTTACTAAACGGCATGGTTGCGGCACCATAAAACCTGCTTTTGTCCCTAAAAAAATTGCCAGTAAAAGGCGCTTTCATCAAGTATTATTCTTTTATGCAATAAGCGCAGCTAACAACAAAATGATATAATGACGCAACTTTTTATTTGCCACAATAGATGGTTTACCCTCATGATGAATGAGAGCGTACGCTACTGCCGTTAAGTTTTGGTTTATCTGTCACTATAAGCCAATACACAAAACGCTTGTCTCAAATGATGATCAAACAATAAAAAATAGTGATTCGATCACAGCCTATCGCCCAAAAAATATTTTAGAAAATAAATAAGGATTTCTTATGTCCGCAACGGCCATGTCAAACGCTAACTTTATCACTCAAGTAACCACGCTTGCCGATTGTGTCGGTCAGACACCACTGGTAAAGCTGCAACGCTTACCTGTTGAAGAGCATATCGAAAATGGCGCCACATTATTAGCCAAATTAGAAGGCAATAATCCCGCAGGCTCTGTAAAGGATCGCCCTGCTTTTAACATGATTTATCAAGCAGAGCAGCGCGGTGATATCAAACCCGGCGATACATTGATTGAAGCCACTAGCGGTAATACAGGCATTGCACTAGCCATGGTTGCAGCGATGCGCGGTTATCCAATGACATTACTGATGCCAACCAACTCTACTCAAGAACGTAAAGATGCCATGATGGCCTACGGTGCCACACTGATCGAAGTGGATGAAGGCATGGAAGCGGCGCGTGATTTGGCATTACAGATGCAAGCAGATGGTAAGGGCATCGTACTGGATCAGTTTAACAATCCTGACAACAGTCAAGCGCATTATCTCACCACAGGGCCTGAGCTGTGGGCACAAACTGACGGTAAGATCACCCACTTTATTAGCTCAATGGGTACCACGGGCACGATCACTGGTGTCTCACGTTATCTAAAAGAGCAAAATCCTGACATCACCATTATCGGCTTGCAGCCTGATGAAGACGCTTCTATTGCTGGCATTCGCCGTTGGCCTGCCGCGTATATGCCGGGTATTTTTGACGCAGACTTGGTCGATGAGATCATGGATGTCGATCAGCGTATCGCTGAAATCTACATGCGCAAACTGGCAAAAACTGAAGGTATTTTTGCTGGAGTGTCCTCAGGTGCAGCAGCATGGGCAGCAACGCAAGTCGCCAAAAATAATCCCGATGCCGTCATTGCCTTTATCGTCTGTGATCGTGGAGACCGTTATTTATCGACAGGTTTATACAATGTTGATGACAGTCATATCGATAATGATGCAGATAACGCAGCATAGTAAGCTTATAAAAATGCAGGATTCTTTATGTCACAAGCTCTACCGTCCGACCCTATACTAGTTTTCGATATCGAGACGGTCGCCGATATCGATGGCGCACGGCGTATTTATCCGCAGTTGGCTGCACTGAATGATGAAGACACCTTAAGCGCACTGACAGCCATCCGCATGCAGGAGGCAGGACATGATTTTATGCGCTTGCCATTGCAGCGCATTGTCTGTATTTCCGCTTTATATATCAAAGATGGCAAGTTATCGTTGTTTTCATTGACCGCGGATAAGTTTAGCGAAAAAGACATTCTTGCCAAGTTTTTTCGGGCATTCAGTGATCTTGAGACCTTGCCACAACTCATCAGCTGGAATGGTTCAGGCTTTGACATACCTGTGCTGATATATCGCGCTATGCAGTATGATTTGTCAGCGCCATGGCTGTTTGAAGAAGGCGACCGTATCAAAAATATGCGCTTTGATAACTACGTCAATCGCTTCCATACACGTCATCTTGATTTGATGGACAGATTTAGTCAGTACGGTGCCAGTCGCCGCGAGGCCATGAATGTGGTCGCAAGCTTGTACGGATTACCAGGCAAAACTAATGTCGATGGTAGCATGGTGGGCGCGCTCGTCAGTAGTGGTGATTGGCAGACACTCTCCATCTATTGTGAGTCTGATGTGATGAACACTTGGCTCATCTATCTTCGTTGGCTACGTCTGACAGGACAGTTATCGTCACCAGATTTTGATGCGTGGCAACAGCAGAGCTACGACTATCTAGCACAATATACCCAAGCCGATGGTAGTCCACGACATCAAGAGTTCATCGCTGACTGGTCATCGGCACCCAAATTATAGAAACCGTATTATTAGCAGTTTGTTATTCTCCTCTTATAGTTATTTATTATTAAGGCAGGTTTATGCAACCCACCGACTCCAAAACCTCAATAGCCAATTCTGCTCCGCAGAACGGTGTTACTCAAACGAATGATAGCCAAAAGATTGCCATTCCACCCAGCAAGAAAAAATCTAAGCCATCATCAAAAACGCGCCGTCGTCTAAAAGATGCAGCGCCGATTCCATTTAACATTGATGGTTTGTCACATGATGGTCGCGGCGTAGCCATCTATGGCAATGGTTTTGGTGTAGATGATGGCCACGCTGAAGATAAGCATGGCAAAAAAATATTTGTAAGCTTTGCTCTACCGGGTGAAAGCGCACTGGTAAAAATCACCAATAGCCGTGCCAGTTTTGAAGAAGGCGATGCAATCAGCATCACTGCCAATCCAAATCCTGAACGTGCTGTGCCGCCTTGCCCACATTTTGGTGTTTGCGGTGGCTGCAACTTACAACACTGGCAGCCAGATGGGCAGATAAATTTTAAGCAGTCCGTACTTGCTGAGATGCTCATGCATCAAGCCAATGCAGAACCTGATAACTGGCTAGCACCTGTCGTAGGTGATCGTCTTGGCTATCGCACCAAAGCTCGTCTAGGCGTGCGCTATGTCGTCAAAAAAGAAACCGCGCTGGTCGGCTTTCGTGAGCGCTCAAGTAACTTTTTGGCAGAGCTCAATGAGTGCCATATCTTAGACCCACGCATCGGTTTTGAGATTGAGAACTTAAAGACGCTCATCAGCACGCTAGAGAGCCGTGACAAGATTGCTCAGCTTGAGCTTGCGATGGGTGAGCAATTGCCAGAATTGCCTGACGGCAATCAACCTGTTGCACTAATCGTGCGTCACTTAGAGCCGCTGTCAGAGACTGACATAGACAAATTAAAAGCATTCTTTGCAGCGCGCAATTGGCAGCTATATCTACAGTCAAAAGGCGCTGATAGTATTGAACGTATCGCTTTGACAGAGGCAGATGATCTAAGCGAGCAGTTTGGTCGCTTGTATTATCAACTGCCAGAATATGATTTGACCTTTGAATTTATTCCTACTGACTTTACCCAAGTCAATTTATCTGTCAATCGCCAAATGACTAAGCTGGCTTGCGACTTATTAGATTTAAAAGCAGGTGAGCGAGTACTGGATCTGTTTAGTGGTTTGGGTAATTTTAGCCTGCCGCTAGCACGTCTCGTTGGTGAAACAGGTTCTGTGGTGGGTGTCGAAGGTAGTGAGGCCATGACCAAGCGTGCGGCTGACAATGCTCGTCGTAACGGTATAAGCAATACTGAATTTTATAGTCAAGATTTGACAAAAGATTGCACTGACAAACCTTGGGCCAATCAGGGTTTTGACGCCTTACTCATCGACCCCCCGCGCTCTGGTGCTTGGGAGATTATGCAGTATTTGCCAAAATTCAACGCTGAGCGTATCGTCTACGTTTCTTGTAATCCAGCAACCCTCGCCCGCGATACCAAAGCATTACTAGAGCAAGGGTATCGCTTGACGCATGCGGGTGTCATGGATATGTTCTGCCATACTGGACACGTCGAGTCTATCGCTCGTTTTGAAAAAGTAGACAGCTGATTTTTATATGTATCTTATGATTCGTAATAGCCTCTTAAGTAGCCGTATTATGACCATAACATTGAATCCAAGCTTGGATAATATTTTGCCTATAGCTCACGGCTATTTCACATAATTAACCACAGTCATTACAGAGCCTCGCTTGATTTGTCCTTTCAAAGTGAGATAATAGTAAGCAATCTTCTTATACTGTATATCGCCGTATAAGCAGCACTTGTACTCGTAGCTTTATATATTTTACGCGCATTTTATGGCTGCTAAAAATCAGATTTTTAGCAGTTGTATTGGTTTATAGCTGACACTTTATGAATCGTCCATTCAGAGTATGTGCATAGTAGATGAGGTCATAATCAATTCAAAATAGCTAAGAGGAGTCGGCTATGGTAAAAATTCGTGAAGGGTTACCGTTGGTGGATGGACAAACCACGCAGGCCGACAGTGCCACACTGGCGGCGCAATTGGTAGCGAGCCAACGCTCTCACCAGTCTGCCAATAGCTACGCCCAGATTCCTCTCGATATCAAATACCAGCTGTCAACTCACAAGCTACATACTACGTTTGATCGGTCAGTGGCACATACTTATGAGGGCCCTGACCCCACTTATGAAAGCGACTATTTAGACAATACCTATACGCTCTCAGATGAAGAGCTTGACTCGATTGATTTAGATCAAGCCAATATCGATGTACCTACGTGGCTTGACAATGTTGCACAGCGCATTGGACAAGAGTCTGTGCATAACCTCAGTGCTGCCTGCGAATTTATCCGTCGTCATATGAATACAAGTGAATCTGAGCGCTCAGGTGCTTATGTCACTGGTATTGGCATGACAGACATATTGACCTATCTTTATCAAGATGAAGATGCGCTTGTCGCTGCCATGCTATACCGCAGTGCCCGCAAATCCATTATCAGTCTGGATGAAATTGAGAAAAACTTTGGCACAAATGTTTTGACTCTGATCAAAGACACCCTAGCGATGGGTAAGCTCTCAGCGATTATTGAAAGCAATAAGCGCTTAGAAGATCATTTCGTCAATAATCAGCGCGATCAGCTCTCAAACATCTATAGCATGCTTATTTCTGTCACCAATGATGTGCGTGTGGTGCTGATTAAACTGGCAGAACGTACCTTTGCCATGCGTGAATTGACGTTTTCTAGGCCTGAGCGTCAAACGCGTGTGGCGCGTGAAGTCATGACTATTTATGCGCCATTGGCCCACCGCTTAGGTATTGCACAGCTCAAGTGGGAGCTTGAGGATTTGGCCTTTCGCTATCTTGCTCCTGACAGATATAAAGAGATTGCCAAATTATTATCAGAAAAACGCAGCGAACGTGAATCGTATATTCAGAGAGTGCAAGACAAGCTCAATGAATCATTAGCCAATGCAGGTATTGAAGGTGAGGTATCTGGACGCGTTAAGCATATCTACTCCATTTATCGCAAGATGAAGCTTAAAGGCTTATCGTTCGATCAGCTTTATGACATCCGAGCATTGCGAGTATTGGTCAACAGCCCCTCTGACTGTTACCACGTCTTAGGCTTGGTGCATGGTTTATGGCGCTATATTCCTGAGCAGTTTGATGATTATATTACCAATCCAAAGTCAAACGGCTACCGCTCATTGCATACCGCCGTCATTGCCGAAAACAAATCACTTGAAGTACAAATTCGTACTCAGGAGATGCATTTTGAGGCGGAGCTTGGCATGTGTGCTCATGTCAATTACAAAGAAGGTCTCAAGAATAAAAAAGACAATTATTTAAATCAAAGAATCAGCTCACTACGGCAGTTATTATCGATAAATAATGAAACTCGTCACCAGCCGCGCTCCTCCATCATGACAGGTGAAGAGCTGGATGACATAGAGCTTGATGAAGAAGAGCAGCTCGTTGATTTTGATGAGCTTGAGCGCATTTATATCTTTAGTCGGGATGGGGATATCACCGAATTACCAAAAGGGGCAACTGTCCTTGATTTTGCCTATTATGTGCATACCCAAGTTGGTAACCGTGCACAAGCAGCTCGAGTCAATCAACGCTATGTGCCATTGACTTATCAGCTAAAAACAGGTGAGCAAGTTGAGATTATTACCAAGGCATCGCGTGAGCCCAATCGTGACTGGCTCGTTGCCTCACTCGGTTATATTCATACCAACCGTGCACGCTCCAAACTGCGTCAGTGGTTCAACAAACAAGACCGTGATAAAAACATTGAGATAGGTCGGCAAATGCTTAGCAAAGAGCTTGAGCGCCTATCTGTGCATCCTAACAGTATTGACTTAAATGACTACATCCAGCATTTTCATGTCAATACGACCGATGATATTATCGTTGGCCTTGTCACAGGTGATATTGGTCTCAATCAGCTCACCAGCCATATCTCGCGTCAACTGCATCTAGAACCTGAAATACCGCCAGAGAACCTTGCGCCTCATGTAGATACAAGAGACGTCAGTAAGCTTGATGCCTATAAGATTCGTATCGATGGTCTGGATAATATCGAAATCAATTTAGCAGGCTGCTGCCATCCTGTACATGGTGAGCCAATTGCCGGATACATTACCTTATCGCGAGGTGTCAGCGTTCATAATCGTGGCTGTCCTGAGTATCTGCGCCTAATAGAGCGTGACCCAGAGCGCAAAATAGAGGCTGCTTGGCAAGTGCAAACTGGGCGCTACCAGCCTGTCGATATCCATGTAGAAGCCTATGATAGACGAGGATTGTTACGTGATTTGACACAGATTATTGACAAGGAAAACGTCAATATTCGTAAAGTTGAGACACTTAGCAATGATGACAATATTGCCTTTTTGAAATTTCATATCGAGGTTTCAGGGCTAGCACATCTCTCTAAGTTACTCGCGAAACTAGAGCAACAGCATGGCATCTTGCATGCTCGCCGCGCAGTGGCCTAACAGCCATTAAGCTACAATCATTTATTCAATAATCGAGTGACCATAAAAAACCATGCCTGAATTGCCAGAAGTAGAAACCACCAAAACCAGTCTTACACCGCTATTGGGGCAACAGGTAGTGGACATAAGCATCTTTCAACCAAAGTTACGATGGGTGATGCCAGATGATTTGAGCCGTCTGATTGGCTACACGTTAGATCGTGTTGATCGCCGAGCAAAATATCTTATTCTGAACTTTTTGCCCACCGCCTCTCACGCAACTGGTGATAATACGTTTGTACCACTTCAGCTTTTGATACATTTGGGAATGTCAGGCAGTCTACAGCAGCACAGTTATGGCACTGATAAGCGCAAACACGACCATTTAATCATCACCTTTAAAGACTCTAACAATAGAGAGTCTCAACTGCACTATTATGATCCTAG
This sequence comes from Psychrobacter sp., assembly GCF_030454045.1. GTDB lineage: Bacteria > Pseudomonadota > Gammaproteobacteria > Pseudomonadales > Moraxellaceae > Psychrobacter. Next base: position 12,920 of record NZ_JAKDJE010000012.1, read on the forward strand.
ACGTTTTGGTTCAGTACTGTGGTTTGAGGATTATGGCGACAAACTGTTGGATCATCTAGGTCCTGAGCCACTTTCAAAAAATTTCACTGCCCAGTATCTATACAATGTCATTCAGCGCACATCGCTAGACAACAAGGGTATTGAGAAACTCTCTACCAAAAGCCAACCGACTAAAAAGCCACAGTCTATCGCTCGCGCAATCAAGTCCGTCATTATGGAGCAAAAAGTCGTGGTAGGTGTCGGTAATATCTATGCGACAGAAAGCTTATATTTATCAGGTATCCATCCTGCTACCCCAGCGAACCAACTTTCATTTGACCAACTTATTGTCTTAGTCGATCATATTAAAGACATTCTAAAAAAAGCCATTGAACTTGGTGGCTCAACGTTGCGAGATTTTACAGTCGCGAGTGGTCAAACGGGTTATTTTCAGCAGACTTTAAATGTTTATGGTCGGCAAGGAGAGCATTGCCTAAAATGCGATACCATTCTAGAAAATGTTAAGCTCGATGGTAGAGCCAGCGTTTATTGCTCGAACTGTCAGCCACTCGTGTAAGACTGTTCGCCAGCTATGGACGTTTTTCCCTTTAAGTTAAAGCAGCTTTGATATCCTGCTGCTATAGATTTTTGAGTATCGTATCTTTTTTATTCACATCGTAATATCCTGCGCATTATTGTTGCTTATTGGCGTACATCTTGCTTTAATAGTGCTAGCACTTATAAAAATAGTGCGACTATTTGTACTTCTGTAATACTTACCTGTCGTTGCCGCGATATTCCTATGTGGAGACAGCAGCAGCCATTAATCATACTCATTGTGAATTTTAGGATATCGTTATGACGGTTAAAGCCAAAAACAAACGCGCAGTTAAGCAGAAGTTGTTGCCTGTCTTTACTTCCTTAGCGTTAATGGCTGCTAGTATGGAACCTACTTTTGCAGCCATTGAAATAGATGAAACTGACTTTGGCCCTTCGTATGAGACGATGGTTGTAGATACCGTTGTCGGTAAGCCATTGCAGCTTGTTAATGCGGTGACTGGTACTGCTGCTTATATCGTCAGCCTTCCCTTCTCGCTTATCGGTGGTAATGCCGATCAAGCACAGCAAAAATTGTTTGTTGAGCCTTGGAATGCAATGGGCAGGTGTTTAGGCTGTACAGTTGCAGAAGACAATTACTACAAATCACAAGCTATTGATAACAACACCGTGCGTATCATCGTAGACCAACCATCAGAGATTTTAATTAATACTAACGATTACGTGGTAGTTACTCCATAATTTATTATTTATCACTTATTTAAATACCTCTAAAACGCTCATCCAATGAACAGACAATAAAAAAGGCTAACATCAAGTTAGCCTTTTTTGTTACCACTAAACCGTACGTTATTATTTTACAATATGAGTATTACTTAATTTAGCACTGATTTCACGCAGTAACTGTACTTCTTCTGATGGCTCTACTACAGCTTCCGTACGACGCATTTTATTTACTAGTCTCACCATCATAAAAATAATAAAAGCTAAAATTAGAAAATTAATGAGTACAGTGATGAAGCTACCATATGCTAATACAGGAACGCCAGCTTCTTTGAGTGCATCGTAGGTCATAGCAACCCCATTAGGCACATCACCCAATACCAAAAGCATATTTTTAAAGTTAATCTCGCCCCCTACAATGAAAGCGACAATTGGCATAATGATATCATCTACCAATGATTTAGTGATGGTAGCAAAAGCCCCACCAATGATAACACCAACTGCTAAGTCCATCACATTGCCTTTTAGAGCAAATTCTTTAAATTCTGAAACCATACTCATTGTATTCTCCTCAAGAATTATCTATAGGCTTATAGATATTTTATATAATCAGTATCATACTTCACTCTAACGTTAATCATTGAACACAACAAAACTAATGTTCATTTAGTATTTATTTCTTCAAAATTACAACAAAAAAAAGCAGTATAAAGTGAACCACTATAGCTCACCCTATACTGCTAATTCTTTAACTACTCCGATGTCTAAAAGACATTAAATTTTGGTGTTGAAAATCAACGCTCTAAAAGATTGAGTAGTTTATACTGCCGATATTATGCATTTTTCTTACTACGGCCGTGACGCTTACGCTCACTTTCAGTCAGATAGCGTTTACGGATACGTACTGCTTTTGGTGTTACTTCAACCAGCTCATCATCTTGAATAAATTCAAGCGCTTGCTCAAGCGTGAACTTAACTGCTGGCGTCAACGTCAACGCTTCATCAGTACCACTAGCACGTACGTTGGTTAGCTGCTTACCGGTTGTTGGGTTCACTGTCATATCATCGTTACGAGAGTTAAGACCAATAATCATACCTTCATAAACTTCAAGCTGTGGCTCAGCAAATAACTTACCACGTTTTTGTAGGTTAAACAGTGCAAATCCTAGGCAAGTACCGTTTGCCATAGAAACCAATACGCCGTTCGAACGACCACCCACATCACCGATCTTTTGTGGACCATAATGTGAGAAGCTTGACGTCATGATACCACTACCTGAGGTCAGTGTTAAAAACTCAGAACGGAAACCGATCAAACCACGAGCTGGTACTGTCGCTTCAATACGCATACGACCTTTACCATCAAGCTCCATATTGGTCATCTCGCCTTTGCGTAGACCAACCTGCTCCATAATAGAACCCTGATGCTCTTCTTCGATATCGAAGACAACGTTTTCATACGGCTCTTGTAGCTCACCATCAACTTCTTTTACGATAACCTCTGGGCCTGAAACACCCATCTCAAAGCCTTCACGGCGCATGTTCTCGATAAGTACAGACAAATGAAGCTCACCACGACCTGATACTTTAAATTTATCAGGAGACTCAGTGTCTTCTACACGCAATGCCACGTTGTGAATCAACTCACGCTCAAGACGCTCACGAATATTACGTGACGTCACAAACTTACCATCACGACCAGCAAATGGTGAGTTGTTTACTTGGAAGTTCATTGATACGGTCGGTTGATCGACTGTTAATGCTGGTAATGCTTCAACATGATTAGGATCACAAATCGTATCTGAGATATTAAGTGCATCGATACCCGTGATACAAACGATATCACCAGCTTGTGCATCTTCAACATCAATACGATCAAGGCCATGGTAGCCCATGATTTTTAGGATACGACCATTACGTGTCTTACCATGCTTATCAATGACAGTAACTGGTGTATTGGTCTTAACCTTACCGCGCTGGATACGGCCAATACCGATAACACCAACGAAACTATTGTAATCAAGGCTTGAGATTTGCATACGGAATGGTGCGTCTGCATCAACCTGTGGTGCTTGTACAACATCAACAATAGTTTTAAATAGCGGGGTCATATCGTCAGCTAAATCGTCTGCTTCTAGACCTGCAATACCATTCAATGCTGATGCATAAACAACTGGGAAATCAAGCTGCTCATCGGTTGCACCAAGATTGTCGAATAGATCAAAAATTTGATCCATAACCCAATCAGGGCGTGAACCAGGACGGTCGATTTTATTGATAACAACGATTGGCTTCAATCCTTGTTCAAATGCTTTTTGCGTTACAAAACGAGTTTGAGGCATCGGGCCATCAACAGCATCAACCACCAAAAGCACGCAGTCAACCATTGACATAACACGCTCAACTTCACCACCGAAATCGGCGTGACCTGGGGTGTCGACGATATTAATGCGGTATTCCGTTTCTGAAGTCTGATCTGTCCATCGAATGGCTGTATTCTTAGCCAAAATAGTAATACCACGTTCTTGCTCAATATCACCTGAATCCATTGCACGTTCCGCAATGTTTGCACGGTCGCCAAAAGTACCAGATTGATGCAATAATTTATCAACCAAAGTTGTTTTACCGTGGTCAACGTGGGCAATAATCGCAATGTTACGCAGGTGTTTGATATCGTTCGCCATATAAAATGCTCGTGTCGTCTTAAAAAAATGCAGTAGCAATAAGCGCCGCTGGATAAACTCTTATCATCAATTAGATAAATACTGAATCTTGGACAACATATGATAAATGCAATCGTTTATAAAAATTCAATATAATCAAATATCTATGCCGATAAATTCATCGTACAGATAGCTATGCTAATGTACATTCTGTTAATCTACAGAATGTTTGGGTGGCTAGTATAACATTATTGATTCATAAATTTATGAAATAACTTACTTTTCTCAATACATAAATAAAAAAAAGCCACCCATAGGGTGGCTTTTTTTGTAACCGTGTATTAACTAAACGGCTGACTATTTACTACTTACTGAACAACCATGTCTTTGGTTTGTTCAACAGTCATAGTTTTGTCACCAGTGATGATGGCATAAACACGACGGTTCATAGCACGACCTTCTTCAGTATCGTTTGGTGCGATTGGTACATCGTAGCCATAACCAACAGTTGATAGACGGTTTGGAGCGATACCGAATTCGTTAGTTAGCATAGATTTAACAGCAACGGCACGAGCTTCAGATAGACGTTGGTTATAACGTGCTGATGGGCCAGTTTTAGAAGCATGACCTTCTACGCGTGCTGTAGAGTTAGGATACTCACGCATCTTCTCTGCTACTTTAGCGATTTCTGGTTTGTATTGGTTTTTGATAGCTGATTTATCGTTATCAAAGAATACACGTAGTTCCATCTTTAATGTATCTTCAATATCTACATTTACTGGGCAACCGCGCTCATCAACCACTACGTTCATTGGAGTGTCTGGGCATGCATCCATGCTATCAGGTACACCATCACCGTCAGAATCAAGGTCAGCTTCAACAACAACTACTGGAGTGTTGTCAACCATTGGCTCTTCCATTGGCGGTACTGCTACTGTAGGCGCTAAGTGGCCACCAAGTACAACTTCTAGACCGGCCAATGCCATGCCTTCCCACCAGTTGTTGTCAAAGTTATGGATCGCACGAGCTTCACCACGTAGGCTTAATGCGTCGTTGATGCGATACATAGCACCTAGACCTAGGTTACCAATGGTATCTTTAGAGTTTGATACTTCAGTACCAGCAGCAACTGTATTACCATTGCTATCTTGGTACTCTTCTTGGTTCTCTACTTGGTTCTCTACTTCAATTTTAGATTGACCAGCACCAATTAGTACATATGGCTTAAGTGCATTGTCAGTGTAACCAGTGAATTCTTCAGTACCGATCAAGAAGTTACCAGAGATCATTTCTTGTTCGATATCGAAACGGTTAGCACCAGATTCAGCAGAGTCTTCAGAAGCTTCGCCATTTGCATCAGATACGCCGTATTCTACTTGGAACTGAGTAGAAGGAGTAAGCTCGATACCTAGAGCCGCGCCAGTGTATAGGCTACTTTCTTTAGCTACACCACCATTATCATTTCCAGCGCGATCTGTATTGGTCTGTAAATTCTTACCAGTACGTAAAACTTCACGTTGCTTATCAGATGTATCACCGAACTCTTCAGTCATGTGATAACCAAGTAATACTGGGCTGATAGTAACACCAGCATTAGCTGCCATCGGTGCAGCTGCTACAGCAACAAGGGCTAGAGCTATTTTGTTCAATTTCATGGACTTCCTCCAAAGGATAATTTTAGTGATGCATTAAGCAAAACCGATTCTCAAGACGCTCTACTTTAGACATCTTTTACACATTTTAAGTTACAAAGCAAAACCAATTAAGACGTAGCTTAGCGATTATCAATTCAGTTTACAACTTTTTTCGTGAACGAGCTACACATTATTACACGATAATGTTGTAACTAAAACACAATAAACATTCTAAGTTACTTAGAACTAACACACCTTACGCTTTTTATCTTTTGTATGTCAGTTCACGATAGACGGTGGAACAAACAATGCCTATCACTTGCACATATTTTATTACAATTAATTATTTTTCTCTATTGCTAATATGAATTATTCACTAATTGAAACATTTTTTGACAGTAAACATATATTCTGTATATATTGTAATAGTCAACATTGTTCCATATAATGAATTAATAATTGGTAGGTACTGGTTTGTAAGTAATGAATTTCAAGGGTCAGGCTCCCGGAATCATTGTTTGTTAATTGCCAGACAAAGTACCTACTGCAAAATAAGTAAGATTGTTTTACTGGGACGTTTGAACGCTATAGGATATAGCAGTGTATGAAGTTACCTTGTAAAACCTCATTGATTTGTGGAAAATTATTTTTACCTATACTCCGTACAATCAACTGTCTTGTGACGAGCCCTTTATACGAATCATTCATTATAATGCGGCGATCAGCGAGAGGTAATAAGGAGTTTGCGATAAAAGTGCATCTCCTAAGTGCGAAAGGCAGTAGCGGTTTTACGCTTGTTGAGCTAATGGTCACCGTTGCAATCTTAGCGATTGTCATTATGATTGCAACCCCTAGTATATTGACGCAGTTGGCACGTATGGAGGCTGAGCGCGTTAAAAGCCAATTAGAAACCACGCTCGCTTTGGCAAAAGCTGAAAGCTATATCAGTAGACAGAATGTATTGGTGTGCTTATCCAACGATGGACGACGCTGTCATAGAAATGCTGACAAAGCGCTTTTAGCTTTTATAGATAAAAATGACAATAAACGTTTTGATGCTCAAACAGACACCTTACTCACTCAAGAAAATCTGAACTTAAAATACAGTACGTTAAAGCTGAGGGTAGGTAGCAGACGGCATTATATTAAGTTTTGGGGTGACAGTGGTAAACCTCGAGGGCATTTTGGTCATATAAAGTATTGCCCTACCTCCACTTATAACCAATCGATGTATCAAATCTCATTTAATCAAACAGGTATCATTAAGCATAAACGTAATTCAGACCACCCGACTGATTGTTGATTAAGACAATCTACTCATCATTTATCTTTGAGTCTCTTTATGCATTGCCTGTTTCATCATGACGACTGCCTGCTCTAAACCAACAAAAACAGCATCTGCAATCAAAGCATGTCCTATATTTAACTCATAAATACCAGCGATCTGAGCAATAGCGCTGACATTATCACGAGTTAGACCATGGCCTGCATTGATGAGTAAGTGATTATTCAAACCCTGTGCGGTCGTCACTGCGTGCTTTATTCTATCTAACTCAGCGGTTTCTTTCGCTCTATCACCTGCTAGACCTGCTTCGGCGTAAGCGCCTGTATGCAACTCTATTGCGTCTGCGCCGCAAGCGATAGCAGCTTTAATTTGCTGCTCATTTGGATCAATGAATAAAGAAACCTTAATATCGAAAGCCTGCAGCTTACGTGTATATTCTTTTAGCCAGCTTATCTGACCTGCCACATCCAGACCACCTTCAGTGGTTAGCTCTTCGCGTTTTTCAGGCACCAAACATACCCAAAAAGGTTGCACTTCGCAGGCAATCGCTAGCATCTCGTCAGTTGCTGCCATCTCTAAATTCATTCTAGTTGCCAACTGCCCTGCCATCTCATAAACATCTGAGTCTTGAATATGACGACGATCTTCACGTAAGTGTATAGTGATGCCATCTGCGCCTGATTGCTCACATAATAAGGCGGCAGCCAAAGGGCTTGGATAATTGACCCCGCGCGCTTGGCGCAGCGTTGCGACATGATCAATGTTGACACCCAATAATGGCTTTTTGACAGTATCGTCAGCGGCAGGTGATAAAGATGTCGTCATAAAACTTCCTTTTTATTAAGAGGCTCGGCTACTTGATAAATGATATGAATAAAAATCTGCTTTAATACAATGCGAATCTTGATCTTGATTACATAGCATGAACACACGGATACGTTTACTGGTAACGCTGCTGCTGCTGCCATAGTAGCCGACTTTGTAGCGGTTGATAGTCAAGCAGATGATCAATCAAGTGGCGATGCAGTTTTGACCAATTATTTAATGTCGCATCAGTGATACCAAGATATGCCATTTCGATGAGATCAATGCCCTTAAAAGCAGTCTGTCCAATAGTATCGTCTAACGGCTCAGATTCTGCCGCACTTTTTATAGTGGGCAGTAATCCTACATCTGGTAAAAAGCGATAAACATGGTCAGGTTCAATGGTATTTTCAAGATTATCATGCGTCAGCGTTAAGTTAAAACCGAGTTCATTGAACAAGTGCTGCTCAAATTGGCGCAAGCATAAACGAAGCTCATTACTACTTAGCAGGCGCTTGAGCTGCTGTAGGCTATCTTGATAATGCTGCCACAGTACCGGCATTGGGTCTTCGGTAGGCAATAATCGCCATAATATCTCATTAAGATACAAAGCAGCATATTGATGTTGACCACTAATACTTTCGTAGGGCACTGATTTCAAGGTAGCAGATAAATTGTCTTCTGATAAGACGCCCACTTGATTAGCCGTTTGCGAGGTTATTTGAATTTGGCTGAACGTTTTTAGGTCACGCTTGCCAGTTGCAAAAAGCTGTAAAGGCATAAAAAGTGGCGCGCCTTTCTTCCCAACACCATGAACCACGCCATGCTGCTGAGAAAAAAGATAATATAAAGCACGCCTTTCTTGATAAGGACGCTGATGTAATAGATAGCCGACTAACGCTTCGTTACGCATTGTTTATTACCTCAGCATTGAGTAGATGGACATGCTCCTTGTCATACTACTCTTTGAATACCACTAATACCCCAAACTGGTCAGCGCACGCTCATCATCAGACCAACCGCGTTTTACTTTGACCCATAATGTCAACATGATTTTTTTGCCAAATAGCTGCTCCATGTCTTTACGAGCATCCATACCGACTTGCTTAATACGCTGACCTTTATCACCAATGACAATGGCTTTTTGACCACCACGCTCTACAAATATTGTTGCATCAATAAAAGTACAGGCTTTGCGGGGGCGTCCTGTTTTTGGATCAGTGTGTGCAGGCTCGTCTTTAAACGCGTCGATCTGTACCGTTAAATCATATGGCACCTCATCACCTGCACTACGCATGATTTTTTCGCGAATGATTTCACTCGCTAAAAATCGCTCTGAGCGATCCGTGATTTGTTCTGTATCGTAAATAGGTGCGGCAATAGGCAGATGAGAGGCAATGACTTCTTGTAAACGATCTAAGTTTTGGTTTTTAAGCGCCGATACTGGAACGATATCAGCAAAGTCAAAACTTTCATTAAAGGTTTCAATAAGCGGCAATACGCTGCCTTTATCTTTTAAAGTATCTGATTTATTAATGACCAGTACGATCGTTAAATCGGTCTCACCAAGCTTTTGCAGCGTCAATAGATCATCATCACGCCACTGATCTGAGTCAACAACAAATAAAACCAAATCAACATCAACTAAAGCGGATACTGCCGCTTTGTTCATACGCTCATTAATCGCACGTACTTCATTGCGATGGATACCTGGCGTATCGACAAACACAGCTTGCATTTCATGGTTTGACAAAATACCATGAATACGGTGGCGAGTCGTCTGCGGTTTACGTGAGGTAATTGATAATTTTTGACCCAATAAATGGTTCATCAACGTTGACTTACCGACGTTTGGGCGTCCAACGATGGCCACATAGCCTGATCTAAAATCATCAGCCAACTGGGCACTACCACTTGGTGCAAAAAACTCTTCAATCGCCAGATCGTTTTCTAGTGTGATATCTTCTACGCTATCGTTCGCAGTCGCTTCGATATTAGATTGGCTTAAATCATTCGCGGTGTTTTCTGTCATATTTTGAATACTGTCTTCGTTATTTGATGGCAAATCAGTGTGATTGCTCATAAGTTAATCCTATAGGGGTTATGTCCAACCAAGCGTTATTTGGCAGCTTGTTCATATCGTTATATTAGATATGGGTTGGTAATATTTGGCGTTCTAAAATCTATAATTTGTGAGGTCAGTTGTACCAATGCTCTAAAAAATCATTATTCAAAAATGATATTACAAATATAAAAAGAGGCTCGTAATTATTTACAGATATTGATTAAGAGCGTTTTTTAACTGACCCTGTGAGTTTATGCAACTGATTGATCATAAGCTCGGCGGCTTTTTGCTCAGCAATACGGCGGCTTTCGCCAGACTCGGTGATATCAGGGCAGTTTTGGATATTGACATGGCAGCGCACCACAAATATTTGATGGGGAGCATTACCACGTGTTTCCATAAGCTCATAGTTTGGCAAATCAAACTGCTTAGATTGCAACCATTCCTGCAAACGACTCTTCGCATCTTTTAGTGCTTTTTGATCATTGACGTTGTCAATCAAGTCACCATACCAAGACAATACGCAATGACGAGTAATCTCCATATCTTGGCTATCTAAATAAATAGCACCAATCAAAGACTCTACTGCATCTGCCAATATAGAAGCTCGATTGCGACCACCACCTTTACGTTCACCCACGCCCAATATGAGATGGTTGGACAGCTCCAAGTTTTGAGCAATGATGACCAACGATTCTTGGCGCACCAAAGTTGCACGCATACGAGTCAAACGACCTTCATTTTGATTAGGGTAACGATGGTATAAAGCCTCGCCTACAATCATTCCTAAGAGTGCATCACCCAAAAACTCTAGGCGCTCATAGTTTTTTTTGCTATCAAATGAGCGGTGCGTCAAGGCAAGTTTTGGCAGGCCCACGTTATTAAAAACATAGCCCAGCTTACGGGTCAATACCGCTAACCGCTGCGTGAACTCTGAGCTAACTACAGGCGTATCAACAGGCGTGCTATTTTTTTTGGAAGTAAGGACCGCTTGGGAATGTTGCGAAGTTGGTTTCATGCGTGGCTTGTGGTTATCCCTTCTGTTTTACAGAGTTAGTTTGATAAAGATATATAGAATTTTAAAGGAACAGTAGTGTACCATCCCCTATCACGACAATTTATTCTGCGGTCGCCATATCAATGTTTCCTTCGAAACGATTGACGATATCGACATTGCCAAAAAAATTATTGGTGACGGCATATTCTTTATGAATGGCCAATTGGCCTGTTTTTTTGTTGGTGAACGTAATAACATCTTCTGCATTAGTATCATAGTCAGCATTTATAGATAGCTGTTTATTAACGCGCTCAACAAATTGCTTGGCAGTTTCGTTATTGTCATTGGCAACTTTGAGCTCTGTACTCAAAAGTTTCGTGAGCTGATAGTCACCTATTTGAGCAGGAACGATGGCAACCATCAGCTTGACAGCAATGCCTAACATCATAATAATGAGAACGACATTTGTCACACTAGCGCCGCGCTGCGTGGCAAGACCAGATAATTGCTGCATTATGATACCCCTCTACAGATAGATGACTATTTTTGACAGCTATCTGTATAGTAGACAGCCGTTTATTTGATAGCAACGATATTAGCATAAAACTATTATCGATAACTCAATCAATAGAGTACTCATGGTATTAATCAATGGTACCATTACGCTCGAAAGTTGGTAAGTTTAATCCTGGTGGTTTATGCATCCAAATATAGACCGCTTTACCCGCTAAATTTTCATCAGGAACAAATCCCCAGAACCTGCCATCTGCACTGCGATCACGGTTGTCACCCATCACAAAATAATGACCTTCTGGTACTTTAATGCGCCACTCTGTCCCCTCTGAGCTTACCACTTCTGGCGACTCTTGCTGTAAAAAAGGCGCATATTGGGCACTGTTCATCCCTTTTAGATAGCGAACCAAGTGCTGGTTCTCACCCTGCGTTTCTTGGAAGTACTGCGCGGCGCCTTCTTCTTGCTGACCCATCGCAGCCGCGCTTTCTTCTGTCAGCACCTCGCCTGGACCCATCTGTCCTGGCAGATAAAGCTGTGATGTCAATTCAGCATTGGCTGAAAAATCGATAGGCGTTGTTTTTACGGGTACATCGTTAATAGAAAGCTTGCCTTGACTGTAGCTCACCGTATCGCCTGGCAAGCCAATCAAGCGTTTAATATAGTAAATGCTTGGGTTTTCAGGATAGCGAAATACCACCACATCACCAGGCTCAGGTGATCCTGTATCCAACACCTTGTTGTAAGTCAGCGGTAAGCGGACGCCATAAGCATATTTATTGACTGCAATGAAATCGCCCGTATATAGCGTTGGCACCATGGAAGAAGATGGAATATTAAAAGGCTCAATCAAAAATGAGCGTACGATCAATACGACGGCCAACACAGGAAAAAAATCATAGGCCCATCGCACTAACAGGCTCTCTTGACCTCGACCGCGAGTTTTGCGCTGCTTGAGTGCCAGCTTATCTAGCAGCCAGACAATTCCTAAGCCTATGGTCAACGGCACTAAAATTAAATTGAAATCAAAATCCATACCAAATTGCCTATTAACGTGCTGTTTGTCTAGTTGCTTTGATCAAAAAACTGACGACATTCAACTGTTATGTACCAGAACTCTCTCAGATAAAGCGATGTATTAACTGTCCACTTGTAAAACAGCCAAGAAGGCTTCTTGTGGAATCTCCACACTACCCACTTGTTTCATACGTTTTTTACCTGCTTTTTGCTTAGACAACAGCTTTTTCTTACGCGATACGTCACCGCCATAACATTTGGCCAAGACATCTTTACGCATGGCTTTTACCGTACTACGACCAATGATCTGACTACCAATTGCGGCTTGAATCGCCACGTCAAACATCTGACGTGGAATCAGCTCTTTCATCTTGCTCACCAATTGATTACCGCGGAAACGTGCTTGGTCTTGATGTACAATCATTGCCAAGGCATCCACCTTTTCACCGTTGATTAGTACATCCACTTTGACCAATTTGTCCACTTGATAACGATCAAAATTATAATCCAATGACGCAAAGCCACGCGAGACTGACTTTAGGCGATCAAAGAAGTCCATGACCACCTCACCCATCGGAATATCAAAGATAACCTGAACCTGCTTACCCATGAAGCGCATATCGACCTGTACACCGCGGCGCTCAATACATAGGGTCATGACGTTACCCAAGTAATCTTGCGGTACTAAAATCTGACAGCGGGCAATTGGCTCACGGAACTCTTCAATATTGTTAGGCTCAGGCAGTCTTGATGGATTATCAACATAGATGACTTCACCGCCTTTCTTTTCAATCTCATAGATAACTGAAGGCGCAGTGGTGATCAAATCCAAGTCATACTCGCGCTCTAGGCGTTCTTGGATAATCTCCATATGCAGCATGCCCAAAAAGCCACAACGAAAGCCAAAGCCTAACGCGTCTGAAGTATCAGGCTCAAAAAATAATGACGCATCGTTGATTTGCAATTTCTGCAGCGCTTCACGGAATTTTTCAAAATCACTCGAATCGACTGGGAACATGCCTGCATATACTTGTGGCGTGATCTGTTTAAAACCTGGGATACGATCAACATCAGGCGTACTGGCATGCGTAATCGTATCGCCAACTGGTGCGCCTGCAATATCTTTGATACCAGCGATAACAAAGCCTACTTCACCAGCTTCTAAAATACCCGTATCGACAGGTTTGGGCGTGAATACCCCGATAGAGCTTACTGGATGAGCATCGCCCGTTGATTTGATATAAATCTTATCGCCTTTTTTTACCGTCCCTTCACGTACGCGAACCAGTGAGACCACACCCAGATAACTGTCAAACCATGAGTCAATAATGAGCGCTTGTAGGGGTGCTTCACGATCACCAGTTGGCGCTGGAATGAATTCAACCAAGGCTTCTAATAGGTTATCCACCCCAAGACCAGATTTCGCTGAAACACGAGGGGCATCAATGGCTTCTATTCCGATAATATCTTCAATTTCTTGAATAACACGCTCAGGCTCGACTTGTGGCAAATCAATTTTATTAAGGACTGCCATCACCTCTAAACCTTGGTCCACTGCCGTATAGCAATTGGCAACCGACTGCGCCTCAACGCCTTGAGCGGCATCAACAACCAATAGCGCGCCTTCACACGCGGCTAATGAGCGCGATACTTCATAAGAAAAATCGACGTGACCTGGCGTATCGATAAAGTTTAGCTGATAACGCTCACCATTAGGATGGTCATAATATAGCGTGACCGACTGCGCTTTAATGGTGATACCGCGCTCACGCTCGATGTCCATAGAGTCAAGCACTTGCGCCTGCATCTCACGATCTTGCAGCGCGCCGCACATTTGAATAAAACGATCAGCAAGGGTCGACTTGCCATGATCAATGTGGGCAATGATAGAAAAATTACGAATATTGGCTAATGCAGTCACAAAGCGCCTACTAAATTAAGGGTGATAGAATAATAAAAATAAAGAACGAATATGGTTAGGTGCAATCGATAAGATACTTTTGCATCGTTAAGAAATGGACTATTAAAACCAGCTGATGTCACTAATGTCATCAACAAGCATATACAGTCAAGCCTGTTAAGCTCTTATGCGCACGCATGAAAGAGTATTCTAGCAGTTTTCAACCACAAAGTAAGGCGATTTTAGTAGCAGCGGCATGATTTGCAAGTGAAGCAAAGCATTTATAAACAATTCTGTCAGAGATAAAATCGGGAAATAGAGAGATCTCAAAGCGCATTGATCTATAGACTCTTTATAAAACCATGCACCCAGTCAAATACAAGACTTTGGCAAGCTATTTTGGCAAGCCATTTTTGGACAAATTATCTTCCATGTTTTCATGGCCTTGATGTAGATATTTATACATCCATGGTGATCTGCCATAAAAGGCGCCATTTATCTGCGTTTGTTCTATCAAGTATTCACGAAACCTGAGGTAAAACTCATTGTCTGGAGTCTTGGGCTGCTGCCAAAAGTCTTTGAGTGGCTGCGAGTCTGTGAGTTTAGGTGTATCGTAAATTGCGCGGCCCATTACTTTGGTCGGTTTTTTATGATAGACCGATTGTAGGCCTGTCGTACTGTTGATAGTGACCATACCGATGCTATATTTTATAAGGGTGGGCAGATGCATATCACAGCCATAAAACACACGATGTGCCACTTGATAACGCTCAGCCAAACTCGCGACTAGCTCACGATAATCCCGATGACCGCGATCTAAGGGGTGATGTTTGAATACAAGCAGGTGCTGTGTATCGGCATGATGGGCAAAGCTTGCAATAGCTTCATCAATGAACTGCACCACATCACGATAATCACTATGATGCGTGATCTGTGAATCATTATGTACTTGCAAACTGATCAAAAAGTAATTATTGCCATTCTTTTTAGTCAGTTTATTTTGCAGTTGCTTATCTGGTATATAGCCCTTTAGTTTACGCCATGGTGCTTTGAGCCAAGCTATCGCTTCTTGCCACGCCGTCATGCCGCGATAATGCGAATAGTGCGGATAACGTCTTTTGTAGAGCCAAGTCATAACATAGTAGACGATAGCGGCAATGCTCAGACGATAAAAACGATTGTGGGTATATAACGGCTTATCATTGGCTTTTTTTAAAGCCTTAATGTCTTCTATGTTTAAGCGCGAATAACCGTTGATACCGTGTTCTTGCAAAGTGATGTAATCAGGCCGCAAATACCCTTCTTCAAATACAAAAAATGAGATGCATACTTGCTCACTCACACATGCCGCTTGTGTATGATGCGGGCGGCAATCACCAAAACACACAATGGCATCAATACCATGCTCTTTAATAAACGCCTGTAGCCAAGCAGTGAACTGCGCTAAAGTATCGGTATATTCATAAGTATTATCATGACGGTAGAAAAAAGCATCACCAGCATTAAAGTTAATTTTACTGACTTTAATATCTTGTGTTTGCAAAAATGAGGCAAAGCGGTTAAAAAATCCGCCCATTTTCCCCTGTAGCAGCAAAACGTGTCGATGAGTGAGCAAGTGAGACATCGAAGCTACCATAGTACGGGGCTACCATTAAATGAGAGGGAATATATAAAACAGCGATAGGTTATCTATACATCACGTTATATAGTATAAAAATGATTATACCGAAAAAGCACCCAGTTGTCGCAATGGAATGAGAGGATGCTCAAAGTCAGTTAACGAGACATGTTGCGCCACTGCTGCTGCCATCGATGGCGCTGCTGCATAAAACGTGTGATAGCTTGTCGTTTGAGCTGTGTGGGTATTTTGGATATCCGTGATGCTGACTTTTGCACTGAACCATCCATACTATGAGAAAAGTTATCATAAGAGTCTTTATCACTCTCAGTTAGCGCCATTTTGGGAGGGTACAAATAATCAATTACCTGCTCTACTTGTGCAAGGCCATAGCCATCAGGCAAACGGTATAAGGGATACCTTATAAGCGAACCATACACTAATTGCTCAAGCGTCAAGGCAATCGCTCGTTTTCGCCGCTTTAAGTATTGAGCTTTTGGTAGTGACGTTGCATCGATATCCTCAGTCAATCCCCAACCTGCATAAAATGGCAAACCATAACAAGTCACCTTTAAACCGCGGAGCAAGGCTTCAAAACCAGTCAGTGAGCTGATCGTATGTACCTCATCGACCCACTCTAAACAGTCAGGCATCGCAGTATCGTAGGCAACCGCCTCTACCTGAGCTAAGCAGGCTTCTGTTACCTTACCTGCTCGCAGCCCTGCCTCTACATCGGGATGCGGCTTATAAATCAGATAAGCATCGGGATTGTCTTGGCGCACGCGTTCGATCAAATGACGGTTGGTTTTAATGGTTGAGCCGCAGTACTGCACGGACAGATCATCTTCTACTTGCCCGATGATAAGAATACGAGATTTACCAGAGTTTTTTGCTTTATGCATCCACGAGGTTTGTTGACTCTCAAGAGTGACGCCCACGTTGTATTTACTCACCCGCTGAGTCAGTAGCTTTTCTTGAAGCCGTTGTACGCGTGCTCGTTGCTGCAGGCTCAGCGGTTGACAGTCACGTAGTAACGTCTCTAAATCTGAGGGACAAGTAGCATCGTAGTAGATGCCTTGCTGATCTATAACAACAGACAATGGAGCCAATAGCGTTGCGCCCAGACCGTTCGAGCGAATAAAGCCGTCTTCCATGCAATAAATAGCTGGCGTGTGTGCGGATTGCTCAACGACCTTTTTCTGTAACTTCTCATGTAGCTGTTGGCGTTTTGCCAGTCCCCATACCAATAGAGGCTGATGATAATTGACACGGAAATGATCTGGATGTAATAGGTTTTTTAGACGTGGTTTTGGCTTGATAAACAAGGTTGTGCGCGGAAGATTGGTAAAGGCTTTTACAAATGGCAGTTTCCAGCGACTAAATTCATATATCGTCAAATTGCCATCAAGGCGCGTTTGCCAGTATCGATTGGTCACCAGCCAATCAATCGCTGTTTCGATATCACAAGCTTGTTTGGTCGCTGGATCCACATAGTGACTATAATCAATATAAGCACTATAGAATAATGTTTCGAGTGTCGTGGTGAGCATGTTTTTTGACACTGTCTTGAGACGGGCGGTATTTGCTGTACTCGCTTTATCAACCACCGCCGCTGCAGATGCTAATCGACGTTGTTTCACGGTTTTTAATAGACGCTTAGGGGCACCAGTATCATCAGTCAAACCCCAACCACTATACCAACTGACTCCAAAGCAATGCACCGTTTTGCCTAGCATCAGCGCCTCAAAACCCATATGAGAGCTGACCGTATAAACATGATCTACTTGCGATAAAAGGGTGATTGGGTTAAGTGTTTGCGTCAACAGCTTGACATTTTTAGGCAGTTTTAAATTGGTCAAGTACCCTGATTTTGATGCAGGATGCGCTTTGATCCAAATATTTGCATGAGGATGCTGGCGACACGCCGTTTTTAGCATCTGCTTAAAGTGACGCTTATTAGCACCAGCCCCTTTAATAGAGGCATCGCCTGTAACTTGGTCAATAAGTAGCACATGTGATTTTGGCAGCGCTGTTTTTGTATCGCTGCTGTCTTTATTGACCAGCTCATCTAATACTGGACAATCGATTACTGCATTATATTTACTGAGCTTCTCATCACAAAGACGTGCCATCAATTGCCGAGCGCGTCTGTCATTTAATTCACGGTCAAGACTATGGTCAGCGCGCGCTATAATCAATTGTTCAAGGCGTGAGCGATGGGTCATATCAAAATACATACCCATATCGTCAACAACCACACTTAAGCTATGGCGACTACTGATGCCTGAATCCAAGGAGCGCAAAAAGCCATCCTCGATACTCAGCGTACTCAGGTTTTGACGTGTGGCGGCTTTATTGGCTCTTTGGAAACTCTTCTTGCGTCCCCAGCCGATGAATGCACTGGGCTGCAAATCGATGTTACGGGCTATTAGGGTTTGTTGCAAGCTTGACCATGGATACCAACGCTGAATATCTGCTTGCAACACCTGTGAGAGCAATAGATTATTACGTAGCATCCCTTTGCCGACCACTGCCAGTTTTTTTGGCAATTGATGTTGTGCTGGAGGCGAAGGTGGTGCAGGATCAGAGTCGGCCACAGCGGCTACTTTGTTTTTATTCGCTGTACCCTTTGCCATCTCTGATACCCTTACACATTACTTTTACGTCAACTGATAAAGCCGCTGTCCAACAAACAACGACTAGATAACCCTTATAAATCTAAGACGACTTTAGCAGCGATTGCTAATTGATAAACAATCTGCGACAAACCGCGAGCAATCTCCACGCGCTTAGTTTTGACTTTCGGTAACACCATAATCTCATCACCTTGTTGGATACGATAAGCGGTGTTCACGACTTCACTAGCACCGTTTTGATGAATAATGAGGATGTCTTTGGTATCAGCGTTATCAGAGAAGCCACCAGAGTTGGCAACATAATCCCCAACAGTATAATCTGGGTTAAAGGTAAGCGCGCCTTGTGCTCGTACTTGACCATTAACGGTAATGACTGATGTTTGTGCGGGTATCTCGATAATATCGCCTTGTTGCAAGATAATATCCTGCCACGAATTTGGTACAACGACAATCTGACCATCAGGCTGGACATTACGGGCTTTAGCCACAAACTGCTTAACCAATGCAGCATCATCTTGACGTAAGGCGGCCTCCTCACGAGTCGTCGACTGAGTCGCTAGTGTAAGCTCTTCTAAACGATCGAGTGATTCATTGATCATGCGTTTTTGTTGTTCAGCAACAGATTGACGGTATATCGTTAAATGCGTCAATTTGGCGAGCGGGCTTGGTTGTAATTGTGGCACGATATCTTTTAGACGAGCACCGTATGGCACGACCATCGCACCATTACCTGTATGCGCCCCTTTTACCTGTACAGCAATGGTGCCGGCGTAACGATCGGACGTTACCACTATTTGATCGCCATTATAAACAGGTACGTTCTGAGCCTCGCTTAACGAGTAGTATTCTGCCGTTTGAGCACGTCCTGCACTGCGAGTAATACTGACATTGGTAGCATTGGCGGCTGGATTGGACACTTGTAGCACATCACCAATGGTCAAATCATTCACATCAAACTCAAATGTATACTCGTTTTGTACCTCACCACTCACAGCAAAGGTTTTTTTCTGCGGCGCGACGGTGATCACATCACCATCACGGAACGAAAACGCTTGAAGTTTACCTGCTAGCAAAAAGTCATATAGATTTACTTGTTGGAGCATCTGACCGTTTCGTTTGATCTGAATATCAATATAACTACCGCGTGCTGGATCAACACCGCCTGCTCGGTCCAAATAAGACAGTACCGAATCTGCTGCCAGACCGCCATAATAACCTGGCTGTTTAACAAAACCTGTGACAAATACTTTGACTGGTTGTGCTTGCTCTAAAGAAGCATAGACGCCGACGTTTGAGCGATAAATACGATTGACCGCGCTTTTTACTACATTTTGTAGGTTGCCATTTTGTACCCCAGAGATACGTACTGGACCCACGTTTGGCAAGAAAATATTGCCTTGTGGATCAACCGTCATCGTCGCCGCGTACTGGTAGGCACCCCACATTCTTACTTGAACATTATCGCCAGGATTTATCACGTAGCTGTCGTTAAAAGTGGACCCAGAAGTGGTCGAGAATGCGCCGCGAAACAGTTGCTCACCAAACATCATGTCTTGCGTATTGATATCTTGGTAAGGGCGCGTGGTATTGATTACCGACTGACTTGGTAAACTTGCGGCATTGACCGCCTCTTGAGTGTTGGCCTGCCCTGGAACACCACCTGAAAATGCCTGTGTTGACACATTGATATTATTGCGATTTTGATCTTGAGACATATTATTGTTGCTTGTGCCAAAACTCGACCCTGATATCTGGTCAGCATAACTGCTTGCAGCGGTTGCTGACAGGCTAGTTGTGGCCATCGCTAAACTTGTCATGATCACGATAGAACGTAGTTTCATATTCATGCGTTATATTCCTTTACTGATCCATCGATCATTATTGGTATCTGGTCTGTCAATATTAGCTACGATGATCACGGATAACCGCCATCACCAAACGTATAAATCCATAGAGCATCAAAAGTAACGCCAATGATGTCCATATCAGATAGGCTTGACGCGGATAGGATGCTTCTTCAGCTTCATAAGGGGTTGAGATCACAATCAAGTTTTTCATTTTCTTGAAAGCCTCCAACCTTGATTTTTCAAGCGATGATAATGACAATTTATACAACTCTGTTGCAAAATCGACATCCGCTTTGATGGTCTCAAACTGTACCGCCTGTCGATTCAATTTGGTCGTATTAGGCGAGGTAAGTTTGGTTTGCTCTTGAGCAATTTGTTCCTCAACGGCCTTTATCTGACTTCTTAATGAAACCACTTGCGGCGCATCTGGATTTAGGTAGCTAAGCAGTTGACGCTCCTCTGTGCGTAAAGAGCTTAATTGCGCTTGCAGACTACCAATCAGTTGATTAACAATCTGTGCATTGGCCTGCGGGTCATAAATCTCATTTTTATTTTGATAGTTTAATAGCTGCTCTTTGGCGTCGTTCAGACGCTCTTCTGATTCATCTAACTGTGTTTCTGCAAACGCTAACTGATCACGCGCCACCTCTTGTGAGATGCGGTTCACAAAACGCTCAGACTCACCTAAGATAGCTTTGTTGAGCTCGTAAGCATATTTTGAATCAAAGCCTTCTGTCGATACCGAAAGTACATAACTCTGCTCATCAAGATCGATATGAACACGTTTTTTGAAATACTCGAGCAAATCCTCTTGGGTCGCATCAGGATCAATTTCATAAATAGGGTCTGAGCCATCGACATAGTATGCTTCGCGAAACTTAAACTTATTATCTAGCCGCTTCACCATATCATTTGACAGAATGTACTCTGTCAAATAGGTTGCATCTTCTTTACTGGTACTATTTACGCCCAGTAAAGCTGATATGCCACCGCCAGACGACACACTTGAGTCACTGACTTGCTTTACCACCACATCAGCGGTCGATATATAACGCGGATGAGCCAGCGTCATGACATAAAATATCACGAGCACCCAAGGCAGTATGACTAAGCCGATAAATAACGAGAGGTTAATTATCTTACTTTTTTGCTTTGTGGATATGCTTTTCATAAACCTCAATCGCTTCTGTTGTATCTTCAAAGACGTGTGCTGTCTGATCCATTAATACAATACCAATATCGCAGTTTCTCTTGATATCACCAATATTGTGCGACACTATTAAAAATCCGGCCTGTGCACGTCTGGCAGCTAGAATCTCTTCACTACGCTTGCGAAATGCTGCATCACCAACAGCACCTGCTTCATCGAGCATATAATAATCAAAATCAAAGGCCAAGCTCAGCCCAAATGTTAAACGAGCTTTCATACCTGACGAGTAACTCTTAACGGGCATGTCAAAATAATTACCGATATCAGCAAACTCTTCGACAAAACGAATTTTTTCATCGATATAGGCCCCGCTAGAATACAGCCGACACACAAAGCGGACGTTTTGCCGACCGGTCAAACTGCCTTGGAAGCCCCCTGCCACACCGACTGGCCATGAGATGGTAGAGTCGGTGATGATCTCGCCATGGTCTGGCTCATCAAGTCCGCAGATGATACGCAGCAAGGTTGACTTACCCGCGCCATTACGCCCGAGCAAGCCAACGCTTTGCTTATCACCAATGGTCAGATTGAGATCTTTAAAAAGATAATGCCGACCTTTTTTCGTCATAAATGACTTAGAAATGTTTTTAACTTCAATCATTCATCTACCTTACTCAATATAGATACTCATAATTATTATGATTAATTTAGCGAGAACGGATCATGTCACGCTCAGCATACTTGTAGAGAAGAAGACCTAAAAAATTAACCACAAACATCCATTCTAGAAAGTACCAAATGTCAATATGGTTTGCTGGATAATTGGGCGCAAATGCATGTCTTATTAGTTCAATATTATGGATAAAAGGATTATATAGCAGGTAACTAAAATAAGGCTCAGGAACAATATGGATTGGATAAATAATACCAGACGTAAAGTACAAGATAGTAAACAGAATAGTGATTACTTTGCTGATCTCACCGCCGTAGTATCCAACCACCATCATGATAAGAGCAATACCGAAACTAAATATAAATAGCGTTATCCAGCAAAATAATACGATATGTAGGTTTTCCAAATTGGCATAGATATCAAAAAAAGCCAAGCCTAAAAGTAGAATTATAGATGTAAAAAAATAGATGACTAATTCTAAGAATGAACGCGCAATAATCACATCAATGTGCTTAATCGAACGGTACATCAATAAACCTTTATTGGCATTCACTGCCCCTAACGCTCTTGTCGCTATCTTTTGAAACA
Organism: Psychrobacter sp.; assembly: GCF_030454045.1. GTDB lineage: Bacteria > Pseudomonadota > Gammaproteobacteria > Pseudomonadales > Moraxellaceae > Psychrobacter. The sequence goes on from NZ_JAKDJE010000012.1 coordinate 35,568, forward strand.
TGCGAAATGGCACCATTCCAGCTACTAGAAACAAAGAGAAATCCATACCTGGTACTAGACGCTCTCTAATTGCCCCGAAGATCACCAAAAAAATCAGGACTTGGAAAAGAACCTCAAGGGGCGCCCACAGGTAGCCCAAACGATAACCACCGAAACGGGTCTGCAACTCACGCATCAGCAGTGCATGAAAGGCTGCACCCATGACTTTTAAGCCACTGCGATGCTTGATAGGACGATAAGGAGGTAATTGAACAGACATGGCGTTACAGGACTTTACCGAAAACAGCCCCTATGATAAGTAAGCGCGACATAAGTTACAAGAATTAATCTGTGTATTAACAGATAAACCTATGATTTGGTAAGAAATCTGTAAGTTATCAGAGATGGAAGTACAAAACGCTTAGCCTTATACATATATTTTAAGCAAAAAAAAGCCAATCTCGAAAGATTGGCTTTTTTAATACTGCTATATATGGTGGCGATGGAGAGACTTGAACTCTCGACCTCACGATTATGAGTCGTGCGCTCTAACCAGCTGAGCTACATCGCCGTTTTAGGCTGCACATTATGCCCAAGCTGCTGACTGCCGTCAACCCCTAATGGGCATTTTTTGCAAAAAAATGAATGTCATTCAAATTAACTGCACTTACTTACTACGACAAATGATAAAAAAGATTTGGTAAACCGATAAGCCGGGTTCTGTCGTGGACGATCATTCCTCTAGGCGTATCATCGCTGATACGCTCAAGCAACCTACCCGCATCGAACGCGGGCCGCGCCATGCCGATGCCTATTTGGTCTTGCTACGCGTGGAGTTTACCATGCCGTGAGATGTTGCCATCCACGCGGTGCGCTCTTACCGCACCCTTTCACCCTTACCGATAATACCCTAAGATACTAAAGGCGGTCTACTCTCTGCTGCACTGGTCGTCAGATTACTCTGCCCAGCCGTTAGCTGGCACGCTGCCCTATGTAGCCCGGACTTTCCTCCCCTGCTCATCTGTTGCCAGTGTGCAGCGGCGATCGCCTAGTCTACCAAGCGCGCTAGTATAGCAAAACTCACGCCTGTATGGGAATGTCTTTTCGGCATATTTTTAAAATGACCTTAAAAACACTTTAAGCACTTAGATAAACGCTGTTGGCAAGGCTATGTCAGCATTATCTGAATGTTCATTTGATTGTTTGGCCAAAATCAGCCAGTGCGCTTTGGGGTAATAGCGCGCCAAATACGCCTGCAAAAAATCAATGGTACTATTTGCAATCTCAGCATCCGTTTGTTCAGCATCATCATGGATATGATTGTAAATCACACTATGGATCATTAAGCCGCGCGATTTTGTGGCTTCTAAACTGAGTAACGTATGATTAATGCTGCCCAGTCGGCCAGAGGTGACCAAGACGATAGGATAGCCTCGCTCAGCGATATAATCCAAGGTTAATAGTTGCTCATTTATCGGTACCAGTAGCCCGCCTGCCCCTTCAAGCAACACCATCTCATAATCGGCTTGTAGTGCGTTAGTGGCATCGGTAATCACATTGATGTTAAGAGGACGGTTTGCTAATGCGGCAGATAAGTGCGGTGACGCAGGCTTCTCATAGCGATAAGGACAAGTGGTAAAGTCCAGATCGTATGGTTGTAATGGCACTCCCATCAATTGACGGTGACTTAAAATATCATCTGCAATGCCTAGCTCGCCATCTGCTTGTTTACTGATGCCCGTTTGTACCAACTTTTGCGTGATAACGTTGACGCTTTGCTGCATCAACGCTTTGGCAAGCAGACCCGTGGCATAGGTTTTGCCAATATCGGTATCAATGCCGGATACAAATAGCACGCTCATGGTTGACCTCGATGTTCTAAATATTTACGTACTACTTTTAGCAGCGCTTGGCATAAGGTGGTCAGCTCATCATCAGTAATAATGTAAGGCGGCATAATGTACACCAACTTACCAAAGGGTCTGACCCAGATGCCATGATCAATCAATAAAGACTGAAAAATAGGCATATCGACCGCTTCATCCAATTCAATGACAGCGACCGCGCCCAAACAACGAACCTCGGCAACACCTGCCAGCTGCGCAGCTGGCGTCAGGGCTTGCTCCATCGTACGCTGCATATTGGCAGTACGCGTTTCGATATCATAAGACAGGATCAAATCAATCGAAGCACAGGCGACCGCACAGGCGAGCGGATTACCCATAAAGGTCGGACCATGCACAAGGGCTGGATAGTCGCTATTGTGAATGGTATCTGCGATCTTGCGAGTACACAGCGTTGCGGCAAAAGTCATGTAGCCGCCGGTTAGCGCCTTGCCAATGGTCATGATATCAGGGGTAATGCTGGCATGCTCACAGGCAAATAACTTTCCACTACGCCCAAATCCAGTAGCAATTTCATCCGCTATCAAGAGTACATTGTACTTATCACAAAGTGCGCGTAATAGCCGCAAATATTCAGGGCTATAAAAACGCATACCACCTGCGCCCTGAATAATTGGCTCAATGATAAAACCTGCCAGCTGCTCACCATACTCTACAAAAAACTGAGCTAACGACTCACGATCATCTGCCGTCAATGCGCGATCAAAGCCAAGTGGCGGTGCTGAGACAAAATGCTGCATCGGTAGCTGCTTGCCATACAGACTGTGCATCCCATTGATAGGATCACAGACACTCATGGCGTGCCACGTATCACCGTAATAGCCTGAATGGGTTGAGGCAAACTGTTGCTTGTTTGGGCGTTTGACAGCCACTTGATATTGCAGCGCCATTTTTAGTGCCACTTCTACGGCGATACTGCCACTGTCCGCATAAAAAATCGCATCGAGACCAGAAGGCATAATATCGAGTAGCTTTTTGCCCAGATCGATCGCTGGCTGATGGGTCAAGCCACCAAACATCACATGCGCCATTTTGCTCAACTGCTGGGTTAGCGCTTCGTTTAGCTTGGGGTGATTGTAGCCATGGACGCTCGCCCACCATGACGACATTCCATCAATCAGGCGCGTGCCGTCTTCAGTAATGATATAAATACCTTCAGCGCGATCGATAACGATATTGGAATAGGTGGGTGGTAGGCTGGCATATGGATGCCATAAGTGCTGTTGATCAAACTCATTCGTTGCTTGGATGGCTGTGGTGATCGTGGTTTTTTTGGTCATCGTATCGTCCCTAAAACGTTGTAAACCCAAACGTCATCAATCGCTTATCAATATTTTATTGACCCGTAATACGCTTGTATTTGGCTAATAAATCATTTTCTGTCTCGACATGATTGGGATCATGAGGGATACAGTCGACTGGACAAATCACCACACATTGCGGCTCGTCAAAATGCCCGACACATTCTGTGCATAGATCTGGATCAATGACATAAATATCATCGCCTTCTGAGATGGCCTCATTTGGGCAGGCAGGCTCGCACACGTCACAGTTGATACATTCATCAGTGATTAATAGCGCCATAAACTGCTCCTTATATTTTTGCTCATATTAGCCCTATCTGGCTGCGCTTGACTGTTTTAGCAAGTGCTAGCAGAGTATTTTTGATGCAGCATCTTTTAGTTACTATTTAATTTTTTGTCAAAAGCTTGCAACACACAAGGTGGGACAAATTTACTGACATCGCCACCGAGTTTGGCAATTTCGCGAATCATGGTCGATGAGATAAATGAATAGTTCTGAGAGGGGGTCAAAAATACGGCTTCAAAGTTTTCATCAAGCTCGCGGTTCATACTGGCCAGTTGAAACTCGTACTCAAAATCGGACATCGCGCGCAGCCCGCGCAGCACGGCGGTGGCGTGTTTTTCGCGCATAAAATCAACCAGCAACCCTTCAAAGCCAATCACCGAGACTTGCGGCAAATCGGCAAATACAGTTTCGACTAAAGCGACTCGCTCTTCAAAATTAAATAGAGGTTTTTTATGATGCCCCGAGGCAACCGCAATCACAACCTCATTAAAGAGCTTGGTTGCGCGTGTCACCAAATCCACATGACCATTGGTAATAGGATCAAACGTACCAGGATATAGAATTTTGGTGTGTAGCTTTGAGGAATTAGGAGAAATAGAATGGCTCATAGCATGGCTAATATAATCGGTAATATTAGGCCATATGCTAGCAAATTTTGCTCAAACTTAATACTTATCTGCTACATTTGTCCTAACAGCCGATTTACCTTTTCACCAGAGGCTTTGATACAATAGGCGGTTCGACTCATCTGACTTATAATCCAAATAAAATTCAATACCATTGAATGGGTTAAGATGAGGAATTAGTAGGACTGGTCAAATAAGGCGCCTGTGTTTTTAGGCAATCCTTATGGAGAAATTATGTCAAAAAAATCAAAAAAACCTGATAATCAGATTTGCGCTAATAAAAAAGCGCGTCATGAATATTTTATCGAAGAAACTTTTGAAGCCGGATTGGCGCTACAGGGCTGGGAAGTCAAAGCCATTCGTGCAGGAAAAATGACCATCACTGAAGCGTACGTCATATTTCGCAATAACGAAGCTTTCTTATTTGGTGCGCACATTCAGCCATTACTATCGAGCTCTACGCACGTTAGTCCAGACAGTATTCGTACCCGTAAACTGCTTCTCAATCGCCGTGAAATCGAAAAACTGTCTGGAGCAATCAATCAAAAAGGCTACGCTTGCGTACCGCTGTCTTGCTACTGGAAAAACTCGCTAGTGAAATGCCAAATTGGCCTCGCACTAGGTAAAAAGCAGCATGACAAACGTAAGACGTTAAAAGATCGCGATTGGGAACGTGATAAGCAGCGTGGTTTCAAACAGCACTTGGGTTAATATTCATTCAAGTATTATCGAACAATCATTATAAAAAAGGACGGCTCAGTAAATATTGAGCCGTCCTTTTTTGTACCTTATTAATGCTTATATAGTCAGTTCAAAACAAAAATGTCATAAGTTCCAAAGCGCTACTGGGATGAATTTTTCACAGCCTCTGTGTATACAGCACGCAAGGAAAATTTATACCAGTAGCGCTATAACATTTTTAAATTGAATCTACTATACTTATCAACTGTTAACACTCGTGACTGACAATACTCATTAACTACCATACTAGCCGCTTACGCGACCTGCCCTTTGACCGCCAATGGCACACTTTTACGAGCGCGAAGCTGCTTTATTCCATGAGCAATCAAACAAGCAATACCCAACCAGATCAACCCATAACTATATATCATCGCTGATTCAAACGGATTGCCCAGCACCGTCACCGCCAAGATAAACAGTAACGCCGGTTCTATATAGCTCATCATGCCATAGACATTGACGGGCAGCATTTGGCTGGCATCAATATTGGTTTTCATTGCCAATATGCTCAAGATCCCTAGACCTGCTAGCATCATCAGCAAAAATCCAGACCCTGCTACCATCGCCAAATTGCTAGGCGCAAAAAAGTACAAGTAACCAAGCGCAAATGGGGCAAACAAGCTCAGATCGACCAGCATACCAGTGATAGCACCGATACCTTGCAGCCTACGCATGATATAGTATATCGGATAGGTACCACACACCCACAATGTCGCCCAAGAGACACTTTGGGTACGGATGATCTCACTAAAGACACCGACCGCTGCAAATGCCACCGCCAACCACTGTAAACGACTGAGCTTCTCACCGAACAGCAGACAACCAAACACCACCATCATGAGTGGAAACAAAAAATAGCCCATGGCGGTTTGGACGCCCTGCCCATTGACCGGGGCCCACATAAATAGCCAAAGCTGACTCAAAAATATCGGTGTAGGTAGCAGCAGCCATGCCCACTGTTTGACCGAGCGCAGTGCACGCAATTTATCGATGTGCATACCCAGCCGTCCACTTATCGATAAATAGCCAACCAACACCGCCCACATTGACAGCATACGCCAGATGAAAACCTGCGTACCCGACAAAGGCGAAAGAAAGCTGCTGTAGGCATAGAGCACACCAAACAAAATATTAGATAAGATGGCAAATGACACCCCCAGCATCAGCGTGCGCTGCTGCGTATTACCAGTTGTTAAAACACTAGGTAACAGCCAGCGTGTGAGGCTCGTAGTGACAGTATTGGATAGCATTTGCATAGACATGTGAAGCACCATAGATTGAGATAAGAGTAAAAGGTAAAGCTCAGCGTGCGTAAATCGCGTAACTATTGGTTGATAAGTCTTATCCTACTGATATCTTATGATATAAATTATCTATTTATTATTTATAATGATTTTATTTTTCAATTATTGTCCCATAAACTAATTTATTTATCATTTTCTAGGTTATTTTGATAATAATTCAATAATTGCATAATTCTTATTATATTTTTTCTGCCTAATCCATTTCTATATAAGGATTACTGTAAAAGGAGGATCGCATGAGTCAGCATCTAGATGACACCGATAAAGCCATTTTGAATTTATTACAAGACGATGCGACATTACCGCTCAAAGCCGTTGCCGAGCACGTGCATGTGTCTGTTGCCACTGCTCAGCGCCGTATTCAAGCGTTGATAGACAGTGGCGTGATCACCAAACAAGTCGCGATCGTCAATCCTAGCAAAGTAGGCTATGGTCTGACGGCCGTGGTCATGATAGAAATGGAGCGCTCCAACACATCAATGCAACATCGATTTGAGCGTTTGATGGATTCGCAAACACAAGTGATGAGCTGTTATGAAGTATCTGGCGATTTTGATTTTATGCTGATGGTCAATGCCAAAAATATGAGTGACTATCATCAGTTCACTCGGCATTTGCTGACGTATGAAAACAATGTACGCAATTTTAAAAGTCAGTTTGTGATGAACTTTACCAAAAGTGGCACGAAGATTTTGCTTGATTAAGACATCATATGTGGCATATCAAGAAATAAAATGATAAGAGTAGTGTAATTTTAAATATGGTAGCTAATGACGACTTTAAGGATTCTTGTTGTGCAAAATTTAAATACATTTTTAATGTTCAAAATAAATAGCTTACCTTACTTAAAACTCTCACTAAATAGCCTGTTTATTATAGGGTTATTTACAGTTATATCTCTACCTACTTATGCCTATGATATTCAGCCTGTTTCAAATAGTTGCGATATTTATAAAAATATCGAACAATCTGATAAACCTATCACATTAAGCGAATTCAAAGAAACGCCAAATGGCATAGACATATATTCAGATAATTTTGCATTACAAGTGGCAAAATTTCAGCTCTGTCAAACAAAATATCCTTTCAGTAAGGATACGGATGTTATTAGCCAATATGCTAAATACGAGCAAGCATTATCTAGGTTTGCGAATAAAGCTATTAGCGACTTTCCTAAGAAAGATAGCTTAAGCCATAAACAAATAGAACAATTTAAATCTGATGGTGTTTACTATCAAGAGCAACTAGTCGAGCTTTACTTCCAGATGGCTCTAAATTACTACATAGGTGAATTTGTTCCTAAAGACGATAACAAAGCCATACAATACATGAGTAAAGTTGTAGACTATTTTCAACAAAATAAAGCAAACTCTTCAATTTGGCTAGATTATATGGTGGGTACAGGTTTAGTACGAAAAAATAGACGTGTAAGTCCAAACAACCCTATTATCTTACAGCAGGAAACTGAGACTGGATTAGGTATTGTAAGTACTGCATTATTATCCAAAGCTGGACATTTAGATAGCAAAGCTGTTCTATTGCTTGAGGCTTTCAATTATTGGCGGGCATCTCATGTTAACTCAAGTCAAAAAGAGCTTGAACAGTATTTACAGCCTCTTATTTCAGAGTTGACCGGTTACGCTGAACTGGGCAGTTACAAAGCAATAGAGGGCTTAGATGAGATTTATACTGAATTAGCTTTAACTGATGCGCGTTATGAGCCGAAAGCAAACTATTGGCAGAAGCAGTCAGAAAATATACCTCAAGACAATACTAGCTGGCATTAGTTCAATAGAGTATTAGCGAAAGATAACTGCAATCGACCCATTTTAAAAAGACTCCAATTATACTAGTGTATATTTTTCGAAGTATCGACACGCACACGAATAGCTTTCAAAAAAATTTATTTAAATATAACGACACAGCTTTATATATCGATTTTATTCTATCTTAAATTATTAAAGACCAAATGAGCATACGTTAGATGTTTACGAATAATTAATCATAGTAGAAAAGGGAACCTAATTATGGCTAAGAAAAATTTTATCTCTCACCCAAGGACGCTTATAACAGGAACCATACTAGCCTCAATGCTTGCAATGTCAGGCTGTGCGACCAGCTCATTGCTAGAAAGTAATAACCATATCATCACGACCAAGCAGACATTGTCAGAAGATCAAGTGATCGCTTTTGGCCGTCCAGCGCAGGCATTACCAAAAACGCCAAATGCAACGATGGTAATCGTTGGTGAAAAAAACAGCTACGTACTCACCCAAGGCGGGATTGAGATGATAAACCTACTCAGCAATCTCACGCAAAAAAACATTCACGTTGACAATGACATGAATTTTTATGTCCCCAATAATGATGGATATTTCCAAGGAGAAATGAGGCTGTCTTACGCCAAATTAAAAGATGAGTTTGGACGCACAGATTATCAGTTCTTTTTACAAAATAATGGCCGGGAATGCACATCAACCAGTGATCAACGTATTGGTGCCCAGCGTTTTTGTTTTAATGTCCCCGTGAAAGGTGCCATATATCCGCAAGTGAGTAATTTAAGCTTGATTCAGTCAAATTATCGCGCTCTAACCAAGCCTTATACGGTAAGCTTTTATACTCAAACGCAGCAAAAAAACACAAACCGTCATGGACCAAATAGCGCGCAAAAACTGGTATTACTTCCCTTTGCACTCGCTTTTGACGTGGTGACTTTCCCGCTTCAATTATTAGATAATTAAAAGCTATCAGACAGCGCACTGACTCACCTGAAACCATAAGGTACGTTACGAGGCGATATCCGTACTTGCTCGTAACGTGCTCACTTGATAGGTTAAAATAACTTTTCAACAATGGCTTTTGGATAACTTTGCTTGGCCGTTTGTGCTGCTTGAAACAGTATCTCATCTGCCTCTACAGGACCAGTAATATCGCACAAGCACACGTAGGCAAGTTGCATCAGATTGTTTAACAGGTGCTCATTGTCCGGTACAGGTGGACGATTACCTTCCAAAAACTGATTGATATTGATGTGATGCCCTTTGAAGGTGCGTTCTTGCGAAACAGTTTGGTGCATACTATGAAAAAAGCTGCGACTGTCTGCTGCCGTTAGCTGACTGCGCAGCGCTTCTATCACGGTATAAAATGCGAGAACGGGCTCAGAGATAGGTACGGGTGCATTGATTGTCTCGTTATGGCCATTGTGACTGTCAGACTCCACTGTCTGCTGACTATCCACTTGCAACGTAGCCCAAAAGCCTTTACGAATTTCAGATTTGTGATCTTGTAGTTCAGGATAGCGCCTTGTCGCATCCAAGATGCATTGCTGCATCATCCTGACAGAGACCGCCGAGTACTGTAGCCATTGGGTCTTGAGCAGTCGTACTTCCTCAGGATGTAAGTATTTTGCCAGTACCTCTGCCATCGCGGATACCGTTTGGTCTACGGATTGAGTATCAGTATTCATCAGCTCTCTCCTATAAGTGACGCTCTGTTAGACTTTTAGCATCGAACATTTGCTTTTGAAACTCAGGGTAACCCAGCTCTGCATGCTCGGTATAGTCAAGGCCACGCTGCTCGTGTAACCGGCTCGCCTTTAACCCAAAGCTCAGATCAATCAGCTTATACATAATAAGACCCAGACCTAGTGCCCATACCAAAGCTACACCGACGCCCAGCGCCTGCACGCCCAGCCGTGATAAATTAAATAAATCCCCTGTATAAAATAGCCCAGCCGCAAGTGTACCCCACACACCACCAAAGCCATGTACGGCCACTGCTGAAACCACGTCGTCTATTTTGAGCTTTAGTAGCGCCTGCGTAGACAATATATAGACCACGGCAGCAACCCCACCGATAATAATAGAAAATAAAGGCGTCGTTGTGGCACAGCCTGCCGTGATAGACACGAGTCCGATCAAACTGGCATTGACACTATCACTGAGCAAGATTGCTTTGTTCATTGTCCGAGCAATCAGCATGTAGCTCACCACCGCACTGACCGCAGCGATAAAAGTATTAACGGCAATCAAGCCAATATTTCCAGTGATAGATAATGTCGATCCAGCATTGAAGCCAAACCAACCAAACCATAAGATAAACCCGCCAAGCGCCAATAGCGTCATGTTGTGACCTGCGATGAGTCTTGGCGTCCCATCGGGTGCAAAGCGGCCCAGTCTCGGTCCGATAACTAAAACACCTGCCAGTGCCAACCAGCCCCCGATAGAATGCACGACGGTCGAACCAGCAAAATCAATAAAACCAAGCTCGGTCAGCCACCCTGTTCCGCCGAAATACCCACCCCACACCCAACTGGCAAACACAGGATAGATAAATAGACAGATCAAACAGGCGGCGACTGCATAGCCGATAAACGAGACACGCTCTGCCATGGCACCACTCGCAATCGTCACCGCTGTCGCCGCAAACATCATCTGAAAGAACATCAGTGCCCAGTCCATATTGGGCAGATTGACTGGCATAAAATGATCGGTACCGACAAACCCCGAATGATTAGTACCCATCATTAGCCCAAAACCCACCAAATAAAACGCCAGACCACCGATACACATGTCGGTGTAGTTTTTCATCATCACATTGACGGCGTTCTTTGCGCGTACCGATCCGCTCTCAAGTAGCGCAAAACCTGCCTGCATAAAGAACACCAGAACCCCGCCCCAGATAATCCAAGCGATATTTTGATATTCGAGTAGCTGCGCCACCGTCAATGTGTCAGCCGCGGCCGCTTGTGCACTAGCTATCGTGCCAAACAGTAGCGTCCCCAGCATAAGTATCTTGTGCAGTAATGTTCTTAGTAGCCCTTTTATCGCATCCAGCCCAACAGATGATGTTCTCATTTTATCTCCAAACACTTATCTATCCGTTCAATTTTTATCGGTGCACCATTTTCACTCATGAATGCACACAAATAAGCCCTAACGGGGTTGGAGCAAAAGCTATGCCAAAAGTTATGGATGAAAATCAGAACGGCTAACAAAACATGAGAAAACAAATGATTGGTACTGGCTAAATCCATACTTTGATAACTGTACTTTAACAACCACGTTTGCGAAGATAGACGGTTCTGCTGAAACCATTTTTGCCATTATTCTGCTAGGCTAGTCGCTTACTTTGCATGAGCAGTTTATCTCGCGCTATCAATAACTTATCGGCAATTACTCCTTATAGAATAGGTCGCATAGTGAAGGCCATTCATGTTAAAATGAGCGCCTTTAAATCAGCCTTTATCATCAATGATGAATAAGGGGCGTATTTTTAGTGCCATCTTTCTAATTAACAGGTCTGCCCATGTCTGCCGATACCATCGCCCGCACTGCCTTTAAACAAGGCACCAAGCCACTTTATGATTATGACAAACACTGGGCGAGCTGCTACGAGCCTGCGCCTTATCTACCGATGAGCCGCAAAGAGATGGACGATCTGGGCTGGGATGCTTGTGACGTTATCATCGTCTCAGGCGATGCCTATGTCGATCACCCAAGCTTTGGTATGGCGATTATCGGTCGCTTGCTTGAGTCACAAGGCTTTCGCGTCGGTATCATCGCGCAGCCAGATTGGAAGAGCAAAGATGCCTTTATGGAGCTTGGTAAGCCAGTCTATGCGTACGGCGTGACCGCAGGCAATATGGATAGCATGATCAACCGCTATACCGCCGATCGTAAAATCCGTAGCGATGATGCCTACTCTCCTGGCAACGTCGCCAACAAACGCCCCGACCGCGCCGCTATCGTTTATAGTCAGCGCTGCCGTGAAGCCTATCCTGATGTGCCGATTATCTTGGGCGGTATTGAGGGCAGCTTACGCCGTATCGCGCATTATGACTATTGGTCAGACAAAGTGCGCCGTAGTATTTTGCTCGATGCGCGTGCGGATGTCTTATTGTATGGTAATGCTGAGCGCGCCATCGTCGATGTGGTACATGGTCTGTCAAAAGGCTATAGCTTTGAGCAAATGAGTAAGCTACGCGGTACAGCGTATTTATTGACCCCAACGCGTCGTCATTGGCAAGCGGATATGACTGAGGTCGCCAGTAACGATGTCGATACCGTTGGCCGTGTCGATCCGATCATCAACCCGTATGTCATGACCGAAGACGTTGATAGCTGCTCAATTGAGCAAAACAAGCCATTGGACTCGCCTGTTGGGCAAGCCATGCCGTCGTCCATGTCATCAATGTCGTCACAGTATCAGGGTTTTGTCGCTGAGCCCGTCACTGACAAAGTCATTAACGCTGACCAAGTGGATACTGATACCCAAGTGGTACAGATGCGCGGCTTTGACAATGCGTTTAATAAGCCAAAAACCGCCCGCAAGCACAAAATTAAAATGCCCCCACGTGAGCAAACGGTGATTCGTCTGCCTGACTATGAGCATGTCAAATCTGACCCTGTGCTTTATGCGCATGCCAACCGTATCTTACATTTAGAGACCAATCCGGGTAACGCCCGCGCGCTGGTGCAGCGTCATAGCAGCGGTGCAGGTAACTCACATACTTCTATCGATGTCTGGCTGAACCCACCACCGATTCCACTCTCAACAGAAGAGATGGACTATGTGTTTGACCTGCCCTATGCCCGTTTGCCGCACCCAAGCTATGGCGATGCGCGCATCCCTGCTTATGACATGATTAAGTTTTCGGTCAATATCATGCGTGGCTGTTTTGGTGGTTGTACCTTCTGCTCGATCACCGAGCACGAAGGCCGCATTATCCAAAACCGTTCAGAAGACTCAATCTTGCGCGAAGTCGAAGCGATTCGTGATACCGCACCTAACTACACTGGCGTGATCTCTGATCTTGGTGGCCCAACAGCCAATATGTATCGTCTGAGCTGTAAAGACGAGATGATTGAAAAGAACTGCCGTAAGCCCTCTTGCGTCTATCCTGATGTCTGCGAAAACTTGCTGACCGATCACAGTAATTTGACCAAACTGTATCGCAAAGCCCGTGATATCAAAGGCGTGAAAAAAATCCTGATTGCTTCAGGTTTGCGTTATGACTTAGCGGTTAAAGATCCTGAATACGTCAAAGAATTGGTCAGTCATCATGTCGGCGGTTATCTCAAGATTGCCCCAGAGCATTCTGAAGAAGGCGTGCTATCGAAGATGATGAAGCCAGGCATGGGCAGCTACGATCAATTCAAAGCGATGTTTGAGCAGTACAGCGCCGAGGCTGGCAAAGAGCAGTATTTGATTCCTTACTTCATCGCCGCCCACCCGGGTACCCGTGATGAAGACATGATGAACCTTGCGCTGTGGCTAAAAAGTCATGGCTACCGCGCTGACCAAGTACAGGCGTTTTATCCAAGCCCGATGGCAACCGCTACGACCATGTATCACACCCACAAAGACCCACTACATAAGATCAGCCGTAGTGAAGGTGACATGGATATCGTCAAATCTGGCAAGCAGCGCAAACTGCACAAAGCGTTCCTGCGCTATCATGATCCAAAAAACTGGGCACTACTACGTAAAGCGCTACAAGACATGGGCCGTAGTGATCTGATTGGCAAAAACCGTGGTTGCTTGATTCCGCCATTCAATGCACACTTAGAGGGGCGTGATGCGGCGCAAGACAGCTATCAGTCAGCACGCAAAAAGAACAGTCGCCTAGGCAATGACTCGGTGAAGCGTAGCAACAACTCGTCAAAGAACAACGCTGCAAACCGTGCTGGCACAAGCAAAAATACGGTCGGCAAAAATACCAAGAAAAAAGTCAGCAAAGGCAACTTCCAAACTCAGCATACAGGTCTGCCACCGCGCAAAACCAAATAGTTTTATAAGAAATAGCATTAAAATATGATCTAAACGTGGATCGTGTTAAATCCATAAAAAGCCCCTATCAGCGCTCAGTTGATAGGGGCTTTTTTTGTCTCACTCATTAGTGAATAAATAGTCAAATGACGATCATTTATCTTTCAATAGGCTGGCGATGGTAAGTTACATTTGTCAGTGATTGGGTAACGAAGCTAACAGGTAATGAACAATTTCTAACACGGCAATACTTCGTTTTCGCTACTATAAGCCTCATATGCTAAACGCATTATTAAGAACAAGTAAATGACACCAGTAATACTTTGGAGAGAATGATGAATACCATCACTAAAATTGCAACTGCCCTACCTGCCTTTGCTCTGCTAAGTGCCTGTGCCACGACCGCGCCTACCATGCCAGATGAGACTGATACCTCAACGCCAGAAAAAGTCATTGCCGCTTATGATCGCATGGCAGCCGCCCCTTATACCTGTACCGATGGCAGCACCATCATGGCAAAGCAGTCTATTAACAAAAAACAAGTCATGCTCAATGCCACCTTACCCAAAGTAAAATGGACAGAGCAAAAGCTCGTCTTAAACGGTGATGTAAAAGGCGACGTCGCAAGCTATGTCAACGATTCAAATCCAAAAGCGGTCTATGCGTGGCACATGAAAGGTGACAAAGGAATCTTTGCGATGAAATGGGCAAGCGGCCAAGAATATAAAGTAAACTGCCAACTCTAATTACTCAAAGATAAGCAGCGCTCTATCAAAAATAAAACAGTCGCCCTTGAGCGGCTGTTTTTTATACGTGTTCTTTATACACATCTTCTCTCTGATAATTATGGATATCACCAGTGCTGGTTTGTTTTGCTAGAGAAGCACACCGAAACCTGTCAAAATAGCCTTAGCACCAATTAATGATGATCAATAATAAAAAGGATAACCCGATGGCGACGCGTCTGATAACGATGATGATAATGGCAGCTGCGAGTATGTGGGCGCTGACAGGCTGCGACGATAGCGTCAAAACCCCTGATACATCCGCCGAAACAGCGGCGACCGCATCAGACTCGTCAATACCAGCAGCCGATCAGATAGACTGGTCATTAGTCGCTAGTGGGACCAAGCCTGCCGACCCCACCAACTATAAGTATCCATTTGCAATCGATAGTCAAAACGTCCGTGACTATGCAGATTACTTCGATGTGGACGCGGCGACAGCGCAGCACAACCTCACTATCAGTATGGCAAGTAACGAAGCCCTATCCAAAGTCTTGGATCAGCTGAGCGAAACCTATGTCTCACATGAGCTGACCGATGGTAACGAGATGACACTGGTCATTCATACCACACCCAATGTCGCTGCCAGTACCTACGATTATGTATTATCAGACGACTTTGCCAAAGGATTGGTATTACCTATTTTGATTAAACCAGATGGCAAAAAAGGCGACGCAAAGGCGCATGGTGAGATGGTGGAGTAGCTCGATGTATCGGTTACGCATCATCAAACCATTTGATTATAATAAAGCGCGAATCAGCATATAACCACCCATGCCGAACATCATGACATTTTCGGTTAAAGAGATCGCACCCAGTGGTACATTACTATCGGCGCGTACGTGGTGTCGTCTGTCTCGGGTTCTTAATTGCCCAAAAATACTTGCAGATCATCATTGCCGCCAATGCGCTTGCCATTGATAAAGGTCTGCGGCGTGGTCTTGACCCCAAGCGTCTCTTTGACCAATGTATTCTCATCTTGGGTGGTGATATGGCGATCAATGATGTCATAGCCTGCGTGCTTGAGCGCATCGATTGATTTGAGGCCAAACGGACATAGGTGGTCTGGCATCACCATCCGAAAGATGATGGCAGACTGCCCGCCTTCTTTGCCGATATGCTCGCCTTGTAGAATATCGATGAGGTGCTGTACTTGCGGGCTGTGACTGTCGTCTATAGTGTCGGACTCAGACTGATGATTGGTATTGTCTGCCATAACGCGCTCCCTACGTTTTGCTTATTCACTGCTTGATAATAATTTCTTATGACTGTGACTATTATCTTATAAGTATCGGTAAGGGCGATCTGAATCAATCTTGTTAACTTTGTTAGGTTTAATGATAAGTGATAGCGTGTGTTTTGGTTAGGCAAGGTTCTTATGCAGAAGACTGGAGTAATGATTCAATTTTGACTTTTAAGAGTATTTTTTAGATAAATTACTCTAACTTATATATATCATTGACAATTCGATTAGTAGTTATATAGATGCAATAAAGATATAGTAATTTACAATAGTATATTGTATAGTTACCACTATAATGTATTGACAGGGCTGTCAACAGCTGAAAGTGTGTCAAATTATGATCATACAAGAAAAATATACGGTACTTACTTAATGCATAAATTGTTAAATCTTGATATCCAAGCCACCAACTCTATTCGTGCAAACTGGATAGAACAAGTCGAGAAAGGTGATGATAGCGGTCTCGAACTCACAGACTCTTTCTTTGATTACCTTATGAGCGGTAATTACTTTGGAGATTTGCTGCAAAGGTCTAATCAAATAACTTATCTTTCGGTAGTTGATCCAAGTGATCAAGAAGTGGTTGCTATAACTGAAATTGTATACGCTCGCCAAGGTGCTAAATCTATATGCAAAATCATGGACATATCTCATGCACCAAAAATAAGTAATTTAGAAGATGAAGCGTATATAAATAAAAGTTTCGATATATTACTTTCTATTCTAGCGCATATGTTGGAGATCAATAAATCAACTAATCATGGCATTACAAAGATCTATGCGAGAGATGATGCCGCTCGAGATACAATTAAACAAATCCACACACATACAGAAAAAAATGTTTTAGAAACAACAGGGTTTAAAATGAAAACATCAGGCTATCGTTGGCTTGAATTTGAAAAAATTTAATCCTGTATATAAATTTGCTAAAGGAGCAAGGTTATGAAAAATCTTCAAGAAGTTAATGTAGATTTAAGGATGTTTGAAACTTTGGATAGTGCGCTACGCCAATCTTACGTTGATGCCTTAAATAGTAAAGTAGAAGAAGGTTTTGATCCACGTCAGATTCTAGCTACTGATATTTCTAAGACAGACTTTTCTATCAGTGTTGCAGCTTAAAATACTCCTAAATGTATTAAAGAAAACCTACCTAACATGGTAGGTTTTTTTGTATCCTATAGTGAACCATCCTAGGATTGTCGGAGACTCAACATTCTGACAGAGTACGACAATGAAAAGATAAACTTACACTCCTGAAATTAAAGAATGCGCCGTTCGTATGCTAATTGAACCAGCGAGCGACTATCCATCCAACTGGTCAGCTATCCAAGCCATTGAAACTAAGACTGGCTATACGCTTGAAGCTCTACAATCGTGGCATAAACAACGTATCGAACAAACCACTCCTGCATCCGTAGTGGTAGGATACGCCCAAAAACTAACGCATAAATATAAAAAATTTTCTCAAAGGTGCGCTGATCGCACCCTACTCAAAAATATGCCAAATGCTTACTCTTGCGCGAATGAGTAAAGCAACCGGACTCTCTACTAAAGTTGAAGAAAAAAACTTTACGCGAGGAACGAGCGCCAAGTGAACCATTAAAGAAAAACGGCTCATGACCTGCATATTGGCCCATTTTAAAAGCACTCAATGCTGAGGCCATGCTTTTAAATCTTTATCTTTTGCTCTTGCGCTAGGGACGAGCGTGTTATTAAAGTATGATCTAACCAGAAAATTCCCTCTAAGGGATTTTCACTTGCGAACTTAAAATTGCAGTGCAATTTTTTAACGGTTCTCCCCAACCATCGCCAAAAACTCATCTTCACCCACTACTTTTACACCCAGCTTTTCCGCTTTGGTCAGTTTGGAGCCAGCCTTTTCCCCTGCTAGTAGCGCGGTGGTTTTTGCCGAGATACTGCCTGAGACTTTTGCACCCAGCGCTTGTAGTTTGGCCTTGGCTTCATCACGCGCCATGCTATCGAGCGCACCCGTGATGACCCACGTTTGCCCATCGAGTGGTAGCCCTTCGGATGCGACCTGCTCGACCTTATCCCAGTGCACGCCAGCTTCACGTAGCGCCGTGATGACTTCGATATTGTGCGGCGCACGGAAGAACTCATAGGTCAGCTCAGCGGTGATTTCGCCAACATCGGGCGTTTTTATCAAGGTCTCAATATCGGCAGTCATTAAAGCGTCAAGATCGCCAAACTGCTGCGCGAGGTTTTGCGCGGTGCTCTCGCCAACACCGCGAATACCAAGCGCATAGATAAAGCGCGCCAGTGTCGTGTACTTGCTCGCCTCAATAGCGTTGATGATGTTTTGTACCGATTTTTCGCCCAGCTTTTCAAAGTTAATCAAATCATCGGTGTGCTTGTGCAACTGATAGATATCAGCGACCGTCTTGACCAAGCCATGCTCAAAAAAGCTAATGAGCCAGCGCTCGCCCAAGCCATCAATGTCCATGGCGCGGCGCGAGACGAAGTGAATCAGCGCCTCTTGCTGCTGCGCGGGGCAATACAGTCCACCTGTGCAGCGCGCCAAAGCTTCGTCTTCTGGTAGGATGACAGGCGAATCACAGACAGGGCACGCGCTGGGTAAAGTGACAGGCTCGCTGTCTGCGGGGCGCTGCTCGTGCCAAACGCGGGTGACCTTGGGGATGACATCACCTGCACGGTGCACGCTGACCATATCGCCTGCGCGCACGTCAAGGCGCTGGATCTCACCAAAGTTATGCAAGGTGACATTGCTGACGGTGACGCCGCCGACTTTGACGGGTTCGAGCTTGCCCACTGGCGTGATTTGCCCTGTACGGCCAACTTGCCATTCGATATCGTTGAGACGCGTCATCACAGTCTCGGCAGGGAATTTATAGGCCGTCGCCCAGCGCGGTTCACGAGATAAAAACCCAAGCTGCTGCTGTAACGCAAGGCTGTTGACCTTAATCACTATGCCATCGATTTCAAATGGCAAATCGGCACGACCCTCTATCACGGATTCATAGTACGTCTGGGCGGCGCGTGGATTGGCGACCACTTCTACAGCGCTGACGGTAAAGCCAAGCTCTTTTAACCAAGCAAGTGCATCGGACTGGGTTTCAATCGCCGCCGGCAGACCTTGATTGACCGAATACGCATAAAACGCCAGCGGGCGGCTGGCAGCAATGCTGGGGTCGAGCTGGCGCAAACTGCCTGCGGCGGCGTTACGCGGATTGGCAAAGACTTTGTCGCCTTTTTCACTGGCAATGCGGTTCAGGCGTTCAAAGCCTGCTTTGGGCATCAACACTTCGCCGCGCACTTCTAATAGGTCAATGTCCGCGACTTCGGGCAGCCACTGCGGTAGATTGCGGATGGTTTTGGCGTTTTGGGTGATGTCCTCGCCCGTCTGCCCATCGCCGCGCGTGACCGCTTGGACAAATTTGCCATGCTCATATTTTAATGAAACGGCCAATCCATCAAGCTTCAGCTCCATCTCGTATTCAGGGTTTTGCTGCGAGTCGCTAAGACGATCATTGACACGGCGCATAAAGTCACGCAAATCATCATATTCAAAAACATTACCCAGTGACAA
This sequence comes from Psychrobacter sp., assembly GCF_030454045.1. Lineage (GTDB taxonomy): Bacteria > Pseudomonadota > Gammaproteobacteria > Pseudomonadales > Moraxellaceae > Psychrobacter. Next base: position 55,078 of record NZ_JAKDJE010000012.1, read on the forward strand.
CATTGGAATATCATGCGTGACTTGAGTAAAAGCGGAGAGCGGCATATCGCCGACTTGATTGATTGGGCTATCTGGCTGAACCAAATCTGGATATTCTTCTTCAATCTCAAGCAACGAGCGACGCAACTGATCGTATTCGCTGTCTTCTAAGATTGGATTATCAAGCACATAGTAGGCGTAGTTGTGCTGTTTGATAGACTCGATAAGCGTGCGCATTTGCGAGACAATTTCTGCATTATTATTTGTGCCGTCATTGGCCGAACTGGCTATATTAGATGTTGCACTTTGTACTTGAGCAGATAGGTTTTTAGAATTATTTGGTGAGGTAGCGTCAGTCATAGTCGGGGTCTTTTTTGTCATTCAAGATGCCGATATGATAACAAGTTTACAGGAGGCTCGGATATAGCCAATCCCATATAAATCAGCTACTGTGTCAGGCTCGCTCAGTCTACTATGTGTAGTACTTTCACTCACCTTCCTCGTATCTAAATTATCTTGAACCGACTCTAGGGCGTGTTGAACATTCGCAAATAGGCACTGCTGATCGCTAAAATTGTTCC
>NZ_JAKDJE010000092.1 GCF_030454045.1 Psychrobacter sp.
TAGGTCTTTTTTTCACCTTGCATTTGGTATTGCACTTCATGTGTTAATCTAAGAATTATTAAAAGTTAGAGCGATAAGATTACTATAGTAAATTTTGTAGCCGTACTATATATTTTAGCTGTAATGAAAGTGTAAATTATCTTCATTAACCAAAGTCTTAAGCTGTTGCAAGTTGTCATCATTTGGGTAGACCCGCCAATACTCGGATAGACCGACATTGGCAATGCCGTACACCTCATAAATACTCAATCCAAGCGGCAGACAGTTGTCATTGATAGAGGCATCTGTATTACTGAGTGCATGGTTTGCGTAGCTTTGACTCATACCGTTTTGAGCGCCTCCGTCATGAGTGATATTGCTTTCTAGCGCCAGTAAATCATTGCCATTTTCATCGTACAAACTACCGCCTATCGTAGGATCATAAGAATCATGAGTGTTATCGTCCTGCTCAGTGTTATAGATCTGACGTGGTTCAGGAATGATGTCAGACTGTGCGGATTTGAGTAAGGGTTGCAAGCGCGTGAGCAGATCGATATCGCTACCATGAACTTTGATGCTGATTTTTTTGAGCCAACGCAGGCGCGCATCGACCATACTCATGGCACTATCAAGACGCGCAAATAGGCGACCATCGCGCTCACGAATACTGCCTTTGATAATAACAACTTCATCAACTTTTAGTTGCTCTTTGACGCGGTTGAAACGCTCGGCATAGCAGCTCACTTCTAATCTTGAGGTGCCATCATCTAACGTGATGACGTTACGATTGCCGAAGTTGGCGATATCGATGATGAGGCCTGCAAAATAGCAGCTGCCGTTATAGCCAGTATCTGTCAATTTATTGAGGCGCGTGCCTGAGGTGTAACGTTTTAACTCATCTAAATATTCATTAATTGGATGACCCGTTAAGTACAGTCCTAAGGTGTTCTTTTCCGCTTTTAGGCGGTGCTTATCACCCCAGATCAGCTCTGGCGTCATCTCAAGTGGCGGCGCTGCAACAACACCGTCCATCTCACCAAACAAGTCCATCATGCCAAGCTCGTTATTTTGACGATCTTGCTCAGCCGCTTGGACGGCGCTTGGTAGTTGGCTCATCAAGGCACCGCGAATCTCGTAAGCTTCGTTGGCTGGTAAGTCGGGTCGTAGCGTCGCAGCAAAGTCATCAAAACAGCCAGCACTGACTAAAGCTTCAAGCGTGCGCTTATTGACCTTTTTGATGTCCACACGGCGGCAAAAATCATACAAGTCTTTGAATGGTCCATCCGTTCGCCGCGCATTAACGATAGATTCGACAGCCCCTTCACCTACGCCTTTGATCGCACCAAGACCATAAATGATATTGGTCGGCGTATCCGCGACGAAATGCCATTCACTGCGATTGACTGACGGATTGACCACAGTCAAATCAAAGTTTTCGCGGCAATCATTGATAAAGAACACCACGTTGTCAGTGTTGTTCATATCGGACGTCAATACCGCTGCCATGAATTCGGCAGGGTAGTAATGCTTGAGATAGGCAGTTTGGTAGGCGAGCACCCCGTAAGCCGCAGAATGCGAGCGGTTGAAACCATAACCTGCGAATTTTTCCATCAAATCAAACACACCGCCTGACGTGACTTCATCGACGCCTTGTGACGTTGCACCAGTGACAAAAATATCGCGCTGCTTTGCCATTTCTTCAGGTTTTTTCTTACCCATCGCGCGGCGCAGCATATCAGCACCGCCCAGGCTATAACCTGCCATCACCTGTGAGATTTGCATCACCTGTTCTTGATAGACGATAACGCCGTTAGTATTTTCTAAAATCGGCTCAAGATTGGGATGGTCATAAATGACCTCTTCACGACCATGCTTACGGTCGATATACATCTCTACCATGCCGGCATCAAGCGGGCCGGGACGATACAGCGCACACATGGCGATGACGTCCTCGATATTGGTCGGCTGCAGTTTGGCCAAATACTTTTTCATGCCCATACTTTCTAGCTGAAAGACGGCGGTTGTTTTGGCATCTTGCAGCAACTTATAGGCTTTAACATCATCGAGTGGTAAGTCTTCCAATACCAATGCGGGCACGTTTTCTTTGGCACGGCGCAAGTTGATATTCTCAACCGCTGCGTTGATGACCGTTAAGTTACGTAGACCCAAAAAGTCAAACTTCACCAGTCCTACCGCCTCGACATCGTCTTTATCAAACTGGCTGACACGGTGACCCTCATCATCACAATAAATGGCACTAAAGTCAGTAATCTTGTGCGGCGCAATCAGTACACCACCAGCATGTTTACCGACGTTTCGGCAGACACCTTCGAGCTTGACTGCCATCTCCCAAATTTCAATGGCATCTTCATAATCCATATTGTCAGGGTTAGAGATCAAGTCTTTGAGCTGTGGCTCTTGCTCAAGCGCTTGGCTGAGAGTGATACCCGGTGTTTTGGGGATCAGCTTGGATATTTTATTGGCCAAAAAGTACGATTTACTTTGGACGCGTGCCACATCACGTACCACCGCTTTTGCGGCCATGGTACCGAAGGTAATAATCTGTGAAACGGCATCACGACCATAGGTCTGCGCCACATAATCAATCACGCGGTCGCGACCTTCGATACAAAAGTCGATATCGAAATCAGGCATGGATACCCGCTCAGGGTTCAAGAAGCGCTCAAATAACAGATCGTAATGAATGGGATCAAGGTCGGTAATATTGAGCGCATAGGCGACCAAGGATCCTGCACCAGAACCACGTCCAGGGCCTACTGGCACGCCATTGGCTTTCGCCCAGCGGATAAAGTCCATGACGATAAGGAAATAACCGGGAAAGCCCATTGATAGGATAATATCCAGCTCATAGGCGAGGCGCTCGTCATATCTTTGACGGAAATCGCTCCAATTGTCCGTACGTGCTTCGACAGGGAAAAGCTTATCTAAGCGCTCTTCCAGACCGCGCTTTGACTCTGCCCGAAAAAACGATTCAATCGTCTCGCCTTCAGGGACAGGGAAGTCGGGCAGTACATTAATGCCCAGCGTTAAGGTCACATTACAGCGAGTCGCCAAGTGTAAGGTGTTGTCAACCACCTGCGGAATATCAGCAAACAGCTGCGCCATTTGCTCTTGGGTTTTGAGGTATTGCTCATCTGAGTAGGTTTGCGGACGACTGGGATCAGCTAAGACATAAGAGCCTGCGATACACACGCGGGCTTCATGTGCATCAAAATCCTCTTGCTCCAAAAAACGCACATCATTGTGCGCAATGATAGGAATATGGTGCTTGGCACCTGAGTGAATGGCTGCTCTGATAAAGGCGTCCTCGCCTGAGCGATTGGTACGCTTGATGGTAAAGTATAAACGATCATCAAATTGTGCTTGCCACTCGGTGAGCAGCTCATCGGCTTTTTCTGGCATAGAGCCTACCAGTGCTTGGCCTACGTCGGACTTTTCGGTCAGTAGAACAATCACACCTGCCGCATGTTCTAGAATATGGCTACGCTTGATAACAGGGACGCCATGATTGACAGGGTCAGCGCGACCTTCGGTAAACCCAAGAGACACGATACGGGTAATGTTTTGATAGCCTTCGTTATTCATCGCGAGTAGGGTGAGGCGTGTGTCTTCATTATCCATGATGACTTCGCTGCCGATAATTGGCTTGATACCCGCGCCTAGGCAAGCACGATAAAACTTCACCGTGGCATATAAATTGGACAAATCAGTCAAAGCCAGCGCTCGCTGATTGTCCGCCGCCGCCGCTTTCACGAGCGGCTTGATGCGCACGATAGAATCGGTGATGGAATATTCGCTGTGGATACCAAGGTGTACAAATGCCATAGAAGACTCTTACTAGTACGATCAAAAGAAATAAGCTAGCGATAAAATACAGGATGATTATCAATCATTTGTAGTGTTATCGAGAGGTGGTTAAGACCTCGGTAGCCATGTTGATACGCTTTAAATGGGGTCGTTAATAATAGCATTATTTGTGGCATGCAGCCACCGATTGCAAGGGTTTAATCTGAGGGATGTGAATTATCATGTCAATTTAATTACGTAAGAAATGATATAAAAAAACCCTCAACAAGGTAAAGTGCGGAGGGCTATATAATTGATAAGTAATGACAATTTAACTTAGTACCCAACCACCGCTGCATCCACAATACGGGGATCAGAAGATCCATACAGTCCGTTTGGTGTGAGCATAATCGACTGCGTGGAGCCCATGGCGGACTTTGGACTGACCGTGTGCCCCATAGATTCAAGCTTTTTGACCGTATCGACATTGAGCGCTTTTTCAATCCGAATCTCATCAGGGAGCCACTGATCATGAATACGCGGTGCGTGAGTTGCCTCAGCGATATTCATATCATGATCAATGACGTTAGAGATGATCTGGGTGACCGTGGTAATGATGCGACTGCCCCCTGGGCTGCCCGTAACGATATACGGTTTGTTGTCTTTAAATACCAGCGTTGGACTCATCGAGGAGAGCGGACGCTTATTGGCTTCAACAGCATTGGCGTCACCACCAATCAGTCCATAGCCATTTGGTACGCCCGGCTTGGCAGAAAAATCATCCATTTCGTTATTTAACAAGATACCTGTGCCCTCAGCCACGAGACCAGTGCCATAAGAGAAGTTCAACGTATAGGTGTTGGCGATGGCATTGCCGTCTTTATCCACAATAGAGAAATGCGTGGTTTGATCGCTCTCATAAGGGAGTGGGTTGTTGGCTTTGATGGTCGAGGCTGGCGTGGCTTTATTTGGATCAATTAACGTACGCAGGTTATCCGCATAAGCTTGCGAGGTGAGACCACTGGCAGGGACATCAATAAAATCCGAATCGCCTAGATACTCAGCACGATCCGCATAAGCCAGTTGCATGGCCTCGCTCATCAAATGAATGGTCTGTGCGCTATTTTGACCATAGTCCCCCAGTGGATAGCCTTCTAAGATATTTAATATTTCGATAATGTGAATACCGCCAGAGGAGGGCGGCGGCATAGAGACAATCTCATAGCCGCGGTAATCGCCTTTGACAGGGACACGTGCAATCGCATCATAGTTGGCTAAGTCCTGCATGCTCATAGTACCGCCTGCCTCATTGACGGCTTTTACAATGGCACGTGCGGTCTCCCCTTTATAAAACCCGTCTACGCCTCGTACTGCGATTTGCTTTAGCGAGCGGGCAAGTTCAGGCTGTTTTAACCGCTCACCCGGTTGATAAGCGCTGCCATCAGGCTTGAAAAATACCTTTTTGGTGCTTGGCCATTTTTGCAAGCGATCACTCAGAGCAGTAAGCGATTCGGACAAACCTGCGGTAACCTCTATACCGTCTTCTGCCAATGCGATCGCTGGTGCCATGACTTGCTCGCGGCTCATGGTGCCATGCTCTTCTAGTGCTTTTAGTAGCCCTGCGACTGTCCCTGGCACCCCAACGGCTAAGCCATGATAACGAGATAAGTCGCTGACTGCGTTGCCCTCATCGTCGAGATACATATCGCGAGAGGCGCTACTGGGTGCTTTTTCGCGGTAATCAAGCGCGACGGTTTTGCCTTGCTTGGCGTCATAAATCATCATAAAGCCGCCACCACCGATGTTGCCAGCACGTGGCAAAGTCACAGCAAGGGCAAAGCCAACCGCGACACCAGCATCAACGGCATTACCACCGTCTTTCAAAATCTGCAAACCGATGTCAGAAGCAAGCGCTTCTTGGGTGGCGACCATGCCATTTTTTGCCCATACTGGATGGTGAATCGCATCTTCAGAATAGATCGCCTGATCGTTATTGGTAGTGGTTGATACGGTGCTACTGGTTTTGGCTCGTGTGATGCGTTTGGTTTCAGATACGACGGTTGGGTTGTCCGTCATGATGGCTAGATTGATGGCATTGGTATTGATCGAAGTGTTATTGACCGTAGAGCTGGTTGGAGCGGCAGTTGGCTCCAGCGCATGAGCAGAGACAGATAGTAGAAGCGCGCTTGTAATAAGGGCTGCGCTAGATTTTAATTGGTTATGAGTCTTGGGTTTTTTTTGCTGATCATAAGAGAGTGGCTGTGACATCGCAAAGTCCTTTTTGGGCGAGTAGGAAAGGGGTGCTATTTAATAAATATACTGATTATGTGCTTACGTTTAGATAGTAACGAAAATATTAAATAGTAGAAAGTTGTTTATCATATTTTGTCATTTGAGTTTTTATATGATGTGCAGTATGAGTGGTTTTCTATCGATATATATAATTATTGTCATGTAAATTGTGCAGAGAAGCTCACTAACCAGTGAAGATTTTCTTTAAAAATAAGTCTTAATATTACTAAATTGTAACGTCTTGTGATATAAATAACACTACTAATGTACATCCAGTAATGACTGGCTATTTATACAAAGAGATTTCTATGTCATCACATCATATCAATGATTATCACCAACAGCGTCACTCTGAGATAGTGCATCGCTTTTCATTCGTTAGCAATCGTAAAAATAATAATAAAAATGCTCATGTGTTTAATGCAGGCAAACTAACCTCGGCTGCACTATTGATCGGTAGTGCATCGCTTGTGCTGGCAGGCTGTCAGTCCAGTCTAACTACTGCATCAAATGTAAGCGTCTCTAGCACGCTCATGGATTTTAGCACTGCAAATACCGCGCAGAGTCAGCATCAGGGCCGTGTGTTTACTGCTAGTCAAAATGCCCATGCTGAGCGTTACGCGCAATTGTTTAATCAAGAAAAGTATCCCAACACTGAACACCAAGCCAAGGCACACCTGTTGGCAGCGATTCGTCAGCACTTAGCGACAGAGCACGTGGCCGTCTCGCAGGCCAACTATCAAGCGGTACCATTTATCGATGCTGATAGTATTGATGCAGGGTCAAGTAGCTTACTCAGAACGATTATAGAGACCTATGCCTATCAGCCTGAGAGTAGGTACGATAGTAGCGATGATGAGCCCTATAATGATGACCACAATTATGATGGGACAGAAGACGCTTTAGAGTCGGATTATCCTAGCGATTATGTTGACCAAGAACAAAAAGCGATTGCGGCGATATTGGCTGAAGCAGGTGAAAACGAGCCAGCAAGCGACAGCATGTATGATACAGATGACTATAGCAGCAACGACTATAATAGTAATGATTTTGACAGTGACGACTATGATAGCTATGATGATTACGGCAGTGGCGCTGGCGGCATGCTCTCAGGCCTGTCAGGGTTAAACCCAAAAACAATGGCTGCAAAATATGAAGCCATGCAAATGGATAAACAGCGTACTCAGACAGAGCCGACCAGTCGTGATGAGATAACATCCTCTACTGGCGTGATCGGTAGTATATTGACAATGTTCCATCGTACTCCTGAACAAATCGCTGCTACCAACGCCTATCAATATCAGAATTTGACATTCAATAGCGTCAGTCAGTACAACCCAAAACAGCGTCAATTACAAAGTGTCTATAGCTACGACTACGCCACACCAACGATCAGCTCATCCATACAAGTACCAGTGGCCTTTGATTTTAACAACAGTAGTGTCACAGTTGATCCATCAGCCATTTTGCCAATTGTCGCACTGGTAAATCCTGAAAATACCCCGCTGCCGTCGCAGATGGCTTCACATACAGTGAGCTTTGGTTTGCCTGACAGTATCACAGAGCAGTTGCCGCCCGCGGTACTCTATGATGCAGTACTAAATGCCATACAGAGCAGCATGGCAGAGTTGGCACCTGAGCACTTTAGCGCCGTAGATATCAAAGGAGATGCGTTTGCCAAAGAAGTGGGTGCAACCAGAGCAGTCAAAGTCTATTTTGGCAGTCAGCAAGGCGGCGAGATGATAGGCAAAACACTAAAATATGTGACAAAATCGCTGCAAGAGTATGTGGATGCCCATCCAGAAAAATATCCTGATGGCGCTATACTAAAGGCGGCGCTTGCCAAAGCACAGCTATACAACAAAGGCTACCAAAGCGCGGATGTGGGTTCGCTACTACAGCTGATCGAAGCCATTGGCCCCATCTCTTTTAACCAAATCAATTACTATTATTTGGATGGCTCAGATCGCCTGCTTGCCAAGCAGCAGCGCGTCAATATCGGTGGTGATTTGATGGGCTCTACAACGACCATGCTCAATCAAGTCCGCTATGATAAAGCCAGCTTTGACCACCATGCCCTAACGCCACTATTGGCAGAGTCCTTTGGCTCAAATGCGGTAGCGCCTATCGATGGTAATGCATGGATAGCAGCACAGCGTCAGAAAAAAGACAGACTACAAGCGGCACGCTACGCACGCTATGACTATCAAGATGATCGCTTAGCCGATGAAGATAGCCGTGATGAATATGATGACAACCCAAGCGCCGAATCAATTGATGAGAGCTCTACGTATGATGATGACAATACACAATAAAAAATAAGTCGCATCATCTTATCGTATGTACCCTCATCTCTATTAAGGATAAAAAATGAAAATCGCCCCTCAAAATCTGCCCCAACGTCGTCTGCCATCTATGATAAAAAAACTTTCATTGTTGACCAGTGTTTTTCTATCAGGGGCGCTTTTGCTAACTGGTTGCCAAACGACCAATGTGAACCCTTCAAATACGCTGGCGGCGAACCCGTCACCCAGCACCGCCAAAAAAACATTGGCCAGCGCATTACAAAAACAGCGCCGCCAATCGTTCAGATACCATAGCAATATTGAGATCAGTAACCGCCAGCAACGTAAGGCAGCATCTGGCACACAAGTCGTGGCATCAGATTATGTGGATGCACACTGCGAAGAGACACATGACCAAGCCTATGCTGATTTGATTATGCAGGCAGAAAAGCAAAATAAAGAAATTTTCGCCACCGATTACGATAAAGAGCGTGATGCCCTCAAGCAATCTTATCTTGAGTGCGTGGATGCTTATTATGCATGGGAGGAGCACCAGTACGATAGCGATGTGACAGTGCCAGCAGACTATCAAGCGCTGTTTGACAATTATGAAGACAAACCAAAACCACTAGATATCAAAAAAGCGCAACTGCTCGATGAGTATCTACTAAAACCACTGTCTATCGATGCTCAGGGTGTCTATCAGCCATTGGCAGGTAAGGCGACGATGCTCGCCAGCGCCCAATATCTAGCACGCAATCATCACAGCAGTATCAATCAGCCCATCTATGTCGACATGAAAAATGGTGATATCTATTTATGGGCAGATAATGTTGCGATGATAAACTCTGAGCTGTTAGACGATAAGCTTGGCACCAAATGGCGAAACAAATGGTTAAAAATAGCCATTGATGATGGAACATTGCCAAAAGGGTTCGGCCGTGAGGTAATCAAAGCCCACTTTGCCGCGTTAGATCTGACGTATGATGGTGCACCTGTTAGCCAGTTCGATTATGTCGCGCCCAATACACTTGCCGCGCTCTCGCCCAAACTGCCGGCGCATCAGCTATCAGCAATGCTACCAAGTGCCCAAATCATTCGCCGAGTACAAAGCTTTGAGAGTTATCAAGAGGACTATCAACACTATATACAGACATTCTACAACCGTATTAGTCAAAAATATCCGGAGCTTGTAAAAGACGCTGAGCCTATGACAGACTTTGAGACGCTACCAAGCTCAAAAGAGCTGACCAGTGAAGCTGTGGTGCAAAAGATATTGGCTTTTATCAAAACCCAAATGGATGAGGATGCATCGGCACAGAGTGACATTGCCAAAAACACTGCCGTACAAGAGCTATATGGGTTTGACAAACGCGGTCAGCTCAAATGGCAACATATACATCGACAGCTTGATAGCACCAGCAAATCCGATACAGACAACAGCATGATGATTGATGTGTTGCAGCAGTACTCTGCTATTAATAGTAAGGATTTGGCATTCCCAAATCTACCACGTGAGGTTCAGACACCAAATGCGAGCAACAGTATTGATCTGCGAGACTATGCGTCAGAGTTGCTGGAATATTATCGTGACGGTCATGGCACGGCAGTGGGTAAGATTATCTTTAGTGCCTCACCGATGGCGAAAGAACGTTTTGGGGCGACAGACTAACTGGAAGATAGCATCATTGAGTGTTAACTAGGATACTGTCGTAAAAAAGCGCATCGTATAAACGGTGCGCTTTTTTTAATATGGCCATCACTTATGTTGTGGCAGACTTTTTACATGCCTTGATGATGTGGCTTGTCATGGTCTTTACGATCTTTTAAGTGCTTACGACCTTTTTCTTGTCTTTCTGATTTGAGCTGTTCCATTTTTGCACGCTGCTCAGCGGTCAACACCTGAGAGATGGCATGCTGCGTTTGGACGCGCTCAATAAAGCGCTGTTTTGCTTTTGCCGCTTGCTGATCGGCCAAACGATTTACCGCCGCGTTGTTCAACGTACTCGCATTGGTCAGTGCTTGTATTTGTTGTTCCATTTGTGCGCGTTCTGCCTGATGTTTTTCACGGTCAGCTACGCGGTCGCCATGTTTTTCTTGCATGATGGCTTTGATTTGCGCTTGCTGCGTCGCTGTTAGATTCAGTTTTGACATTGGGCCTCTCATGGCGCCGTCTTTATGGTTCTTTTGCATTTGATTCATTGGCGCGGTGTCAGAGGCTGCATTGACACTAGAACATGCTGTCACAGTAAATACGCTAGAAGCTGCTAATACTGAGCCCAATAATAATTTTTGGGGCTGTCCTAGATAAGCAAAAATATTTAGGATAGCACTATGAGAAAGAG